>CAZHSR010000008.1:0-6455 GCA_964535155.1 uncultured Candidatus Saccharibacteria bacterium | reverse complement strand
TGAGTGGGGTGTAAGGCACGACCATCCGTTCCTCTAATTCTCTCCTTCCCTTGAACTAAGGGCATTGACCATACATCTCTCATTTGTTTAGGTGATCCATCTTTTTGTTTTTCTGGGTTGATCTCTTTAAGAATTTCGTAGTTGAAAATCCACTTTTTACCTTTGACAGCCCAAACCACAAACTCTGTCGAGTGGGTAAATACCCTTCTGGTCATGTTTGGCATAGCATTAGTTTTTTGCCAAACAATCACATTATTAACTTTAAATTCCAGCTGTTTTAAAACAATCATTACCTCGGAAAGATTGTGGTAGGTACAGGAGATATAAATAGATCCATTATCCTTTAATACCCGATGACAGCCTCCTATCCATTTTCTAGTAAACTTCATATATTCGGGAGCTGTCATTTTGTCCCATTCTTCGTTGACCATATACCAATCACCACCCGTTTTATTTCCCTCCCACTTCAGTCCGTTGCCGGAGAGGTTGTACGGGGGATCAGCAAAGATTAAATCAATTGATCCCTTATCAATCTTTTGATTCAAAACCTCAACACAATCCCCGCTGTAAACAATATTTTTTGTCATAAATTAATACTTTCTTGCCAAGAATCAATTGTTGACGGAATGCTCGATACCCATTCACCCGAGTCATTAAAAGATTCTGATGAACTTAGTATCTGATCATAAAGGCGAGAAAGCTCTTCATGTTTCAGGAATTTACCTTCTTTTTTGATCTGAAGTAAAACTTTCAAAACTAGAGCAAATTGGTTAATCGAAAAAGGAACAATCTTTTGCGGTCGCCCTTCATATTCATACTTTATCGCTGTCCAAAAAGTATTGATTGTGTCTCTATGTAGAGTTGGCGCAATAAATAGGCAGTAGGACTGTTTGTCCTCATGTTCATTCTCAAAATCTCTTAAGTGTCTCATTACAGGTTGCCCCTCGTTGTACCACTGATCCCTGCCAGTCAACATTGTCACCTCGCAAATTGCATTGAATTTATCATAAAAACACTCAATGTCTGGGGTGTTTGCTGGAGCTGTAAAAGTAGGTTCATTATCGTCACCTACTGGATAATTGGGCTGTATTTTGAGAGCATCGTTCAGCGCGTGCAATCCCAAGGCAGATAATTTTTCAAGAAGTATTGGGCGATCATCAGAATCAAAAATACTCTCCAATTCTTGTATATAAGACTCAACCTGCTCAACGGCTTGAGACTTCTTATGGTCTGTTTCGTTTTGCAATAAACGCCTGTACGATCTGAGTTCGGCGATATATTTTTTTAGCTCTGCTTCCGGCATTGCTTGATAGTCTTTAATGTGAGCATGATCCTTATTCAAGTCATCTTCATATCTGACTACCTCACCCACAAGCTGCTCTATGATTTCAATATATTTGTCTTTAGTTTCCCAAGGCAATCGAGGTTGTGAAATATCTGAAATATATTCCAAGTATTCATCGCCAGACTCAAAAGATTTAGACTGCGAACTGTCGAACCCTAAAAGTGATTCTATTTCTACAGATCTTCTAGGCTCAAGATCTATGTAAAAGCCTCCACCACGAATATAAATGTATCTTGTTAAGCGGAAATATCGAATAGCATTATCACCATAGTCTTGCAGATTATTTAATAGCTTGCTTATATCTGATTGGTTTTCAGAACCTAAAAATTCACCAGCAAAACTAAGCTTGTAGGCATCGAAAATATCTTTTTGTTCTTGTTTTGTTTTCCCCCTGAGGCTTTGTCTTAGAGAAACAATTTTTTCTGCATAAGAATCAATGTTTTGAAAATTAATTAAGGTAGGTGCAAAGAGAGAAAATTCTTTCTTACTAATGCCTTTAGGTTTATTCCCCAATGCAATCTCTTTCTGGTTTACAGCATTGACCAGGTGTAAGGAACCAATAAAGGGTTTAATATCGTAATTCCCATTCTCAGGATAATCATTGCTTACTGGATTAGGAATCTGCCACTTTAAAAAACTTCTAAAGAAAATTTCTCCCAAATCAAAATCTTCTTCCAAAAAGAGTTTGCCCAAACTAGTAACAACTACTTTGTTATCTTTGATAATAACTAACCCAATTTTCTTTAATGGATTTATTGATTGTCTGCCACGCATGGCAGGATCTTCATAGTTTTTTGATTCAAAGATCTCCTTTGCTTTAGCAAAAGAGATTTTTTTTGATGAGTCGTCGATCAAGCCTATCTGATTTGCCGACAAACCATTATAAAACTGGGGACTACCATAACCGTATTTTCTATTTTGTATCAAAAGAATTTGATACTTCTTTTGGTTTTCTAGAGTCCACTCTTCTCCTTCTAGTTGTTGCAATACGTCCAAAAAACCTCTTAGTCTTTCTGGATTTCTCAAAGTTGTTGTAATTGACCAAGGTTTTTTCATAATTTTATTTTGTTACCTTACAATAAAAAACTCGTTCTGTATGCCCGTTACCATCACTTTTACCCGTTGTAAAAGCTTTATAATCACGTTCAAAAATCTCAACTTCTCCACGAGATTTCAAGATTCTAGTTATTTGTTCATCTTTTATTCTAGCATTAGATCGACCGTCTTTAGATTCACCTGTATTGTTATAGGAAATTAAAATGTGTTTGCAGTTAGCATTAAGTATTAAATCGGAGAACGCTTTAGCGGCGGACTTCAAACAATAATCACTTTTAATATGAGAGCGATCCATCTTTTTTGCTTTACCGTGTACAGCAGGCTTTTTCCAAGTAACTAAGTTTTCTAATAAGTGATATGCGTCAGAATACTGACGTGAATTGTACGGGGGATCTACATATAAAACATCGCAACTAATTTTCCTTATAAGCTGATTTGCATCTTCTTTGTATACTTCATTGTCAGAATTTATTTCTGGATCAAAGTCAGGAATCAACAAACGAACTGTTTGTACAGTATCTAATTTCTTTCTATAAGCATCGTAGTGTCCAACCGTGTTTGCTACTTTATCTACCGCATACAAGAGGGAAGTAATTAAAACGGCTTTCTCATCATCATCTTTAGCTATCTCCTCAATTTTTTCTCTTATCTCTCCAATTTTTCTTGCATTGTCTAGAGTAAAGTAGGTATCCCCAAAGTGCTTAGAAAAGTAGTTATCTTTATTGGCCTCAAGACCATTAAGTAAATCAATTTTTCTTTCTATCTCACCAAAATCGATATTAGATATTCCTAAAAAGGTCCTAAGAGGAATGTAATTACTCGCAAGAAGATCATTGGTAATTACTTTTACGTTTTTTTCGTTGAAACGGTCCCCAACCACACCTGTGCCTGCAAAAATATCACAAAAAGTATTAAATCCATTACACTTTTCATTAACAATATCTTCAATAAAGCCAAGTAGCTTATATTTGTTGCCTAAATACCTTCGGTTCTGTAATTGAAAACGGTTCGGTTTATTTCTGCTTTCAGGGAAAAAGTACACTTTCGGAACCTTCTTGATGGCTGGGACATAAGATGGCCTTTCGGATTCAAAAATATCAAATAAAGAACTTTGCACACCCTCCGAAACATATAGAGCTTTTTCTGTTTGCGAAGATTGCAAAATACTTTGGATATTTGTCTCGCTGACGATAACAAAGTCAATAACATTGATTCCCATTATTTTGCCAGCTTCAACTATTTTCTTAACAACTCCAAAATCTTGCTCACTGGGCTCCACATTCCCAGATGGATGATTGTGTAGCAGAATAACACCAGCAGCCCTCAACTCAACAGCTGGCCCAAAAACCTCTCTTGGGTGAATCATGCTTTTGTCCAATATCCCAATCGACACAACTTCTTTTTTTAAGACAACGTTTCTCGCATTAAGATATAGACAAACCAAATATTCCTTTTTTTTGTCTCTGATTTCAGAAACAAGCTCGACTGCGTCTTCTACATTTAGCACCAAACCGTTTTGAGAATTTAAATCTTCGTAAAACCTCTTTATTAAAGCAAATGCAGAAACAACTTGTAAAGCTTTCGCCTTACCAATTCCAGGAACGTTCACCAAGTCGTCAACCGTAATGTCCATGAGACCTTTTCCAAACTTCCTTATTATTTGTTCAGAAAGCTGTTTTACATTTTTGCCCTTCATTCCTGTACCGAGAAGGATTGCCAATAACTCACTTTTTGATAAAGCATCTGATCCTTTTGCCAGAAATCTTTCCCTCGGCCTATCAATTTTTGGTGTATCCTTGAGTTTTCCCATAATTATTTTTGTTTTATGAACTTTCTAGCACCAAAACCCCTACCCAATCACCTCAAAAAACATCCCCGCCTCAAGCTCCTCAATCTGAGGCTTCAGCATAATTCCACATTCCTTCCCTTTACCTACAGATTTTTCATCCTTATCTCCAATCTTTATATTTTTTATTCGGGATCTAAACAAAGGCACATCATCGGCACTTAAATCTGCGGGATCTTTGTCATAAACTGCCACAGGAGCATTTTCCACAAGTCGTCCTGCCAAAATCTTACTTCCTGCCACTATATCGCCTGACTGCAGCTTAAACAGCTTTAAAATCTGGGCACGACCTTTAATCTTTTCTTCATCTTTTTCTGCCGTCCATGTAAGCAAATCCTGTGCCTCGTCTATTAAATCGTAAATGGTTTTATAAGTTTTCACTGGCACCTTTAGGCTTTGAGCCAATTGTTGTGCCGAACTTCCCACCGAAATATTAAATCCTAAAACTACTCCATCCACATTTTGTGCTAGTAAAATATCTGAATCTGTAACTGGTCCTGTGGAAGATTGCACAAATTTTAATGAATAAGTGTTTCCCACCGAAGAAGTTACCATGTTTGCCAAACTTGCTTTTACTGCCTCTAATGTCCCGCGTGTATCGGCTTTAATAATTACAGAAATCATGTTTTTTGCGTTTGTTCCAACAATTTCCACCTTATCCATATCTGCAGACAATTCCGCAAGTTCACTTCCTTTTTGCAAAATTAAATCTCCTACATTTGGAGTTTCATTAAATCCTAAAATACTTACTGGCATAGTTGGAATTGCTTTTGTTATACCAACTCCATTTTCATCCATAATTCGCTTTACTTTTGCCTCCATTCCACTAGCTGTAATCTCATCGCCTACAGACAAGGTCCCATTTCTTAAAACACAATTTACAACTACTCCCTGCTTGGCGTCTTTTTTAGACTCTATTATTACGGCTTCTAGCTCATCTTCTGGATTTGCTTTTAGCTCCAAAAGTTCTGCAGTTACTAAAATTGCGTCCAAAAGTCCTTCCAGATTTGTCTTTTTTTCTGCTGAAACTTCTACTGCTACAGCATCTCCTCCCCATGCTTCTACTAAAAGATTCTCTTGTGATAATTGTTGTCTTACTTTTTCGGCATCCGCCCCTGGGAGGTCTATTTTATTTATTGCCACAATAATGGAAGCTTTTGCAGCCCTCGCATGAGCAATTGCCTCTTTGGTTTGAGGCTGAACACCTTGATCTGCTGCTACAACTAAAACCACAATATCGGCTACTTTTCCTCCTCTGGCACGCATTTGTGTAAAAGCGCTATGCCCTGGTGTATCTACAAAAGTGATTTTTTGATTATTATATTCAATGGAATGTGATCCTATATGTTGAGTAATTCCGCCATATTCCTTTTTTTGAACGCTAGTATGACGAATAGCATCCAAAAGACTGGTTTTGCCATGATCTACATGACCCATAAAGGTTACTATTGGGGCGCGAATAAATTGTGTTGTTGCTTTGTCGGTTTTTTCTTTTGGCATAAATTATTTCTTTCATCTGTTTTAAAATTAAACAGGTTTTTAGGGTATCCAAATGAATTAAACTAAAAAAGCTTGATTTTAAGGATGACCCTATTCTTTGGCGGGTTCTTCCGTTGTTTCTTCTGCTACAACCTCTGGTGTTTCACTTGTTTCTTCTGGTGCAACTTCGGATTCTTCGGCTTCCGCTTCTTCGGCAATAGCCTCTTCTTTTTCGGCCTCAGCAACAGCCTCCTCATCCCTTACCTTTTGAATCAAATCATCCCAAATGCCGCTGGCTCCTTTTGGTCCAATAGAAACTTTCTCAGTACCGCCTTTTCCACCTTTTCTTCCAGTCTTACCACTGTTATCTTCATCCTCTTCATCATCACTAAAGACACCAGTTATACCCTTAATATCCATTTTCCATCGGGTGATTTTGTTCGCCAACCTAGCATTTTGACCATCCTTACCAATGGCTAAACTTTGTTGATCCTCGGGAACGGTTACAACAGCGGTTTTTTCGTCACGATTTAAAACTACATCGGTTACTTTTGCGGGAGACAGTGCTGCAGCAATAAATTTGGCTTCATTATCTGAAAAAGGAACAATATCAACCTTTTCGCCATGAATTTCTTGGATAACCGATTGAACGCGGACTCCTTTTTGACCAACGCAACTTCCCACAGGGTCAACTCTTTCATCACTGGAGCTAACTGCCATTTTAGTTCT
>CAZHSR010000007.1:21678-27066 GCA_964535155.1 uncultured Candidatus Saccharibacteria bacterium | reverse complement strand
TTTCAAAATCTTTAGCAGTGGGTGTCACCTCATGGATGGGTTTGCAGTTTTTTGTGAATGTTGCCTCTATGGTGCAGTTAATTCCTTTAACAGGAGTGCCAATTCCCCTGATCTCTTATGGAGGTTCTTCTCTTTTTTTTGTGATGTGTGGTTTAGGCTTGTTGGCAAATATAAGTAAGTATTGTGATTAGACACTTTTTCCACTCCAAATTCTGCTAGATTAAGTTGAAAATGATATAATGTTATTTAGGCTTTAGGGTTTGAAATCCACATAATAGGAGGATAAAGGGATGAAAGCATCTGAGGTTCAAGTTGGCAAAGAGTATCTTTACAAAGGTCAGGGGCTTCATTGCATAGTCAGGGTTTTGCGATTTACCTCTCCTGACCATTCCTGTGTCCGTGGGGAAATAATCGAGATAAAGTGGCAATACCCACGACTTAATGTGCCAGGTCAAAAGATGGAGTTTTACGTTAGATGGTTTGAGGAGGTTTCGAATGTCTGAGGAGCAAGATAAAAGATTAGTTTATGGTGGGCATGTTTATCAGGTGACGACCATAAGGGTATATTCTGATGATACATGTGATGTTCGTATCGTGAAGGTGTTGGCCATAAGCCCTCACGTTAATTCAAAACCAAAGAAACCTGGGGATGTGGTTAACGCTAAGTTTAATAAGGTTCGTGATCTAGATTGATTTTGATCTGTAAGGGTTGACACTTGCTTCGTCTAGAAGTGTCAGCCCTTTTTTTCTCCTGAAAATTCCCTTCAATTAAGCTAAAATATACATATGAAAATCGCCATGACAGGAGGGCATCATTCCAGCGCTCTCCCTTTAATTGATTACATCCTTTCCCAGGATCCTGATACAAAAATAATTTGGTATGGGCATAAACACAGTGCCAAAGGTGATAAAAATCCTACAATGGAATATTTGCAAATCTTCGAAAAAAACATTCCCTTTATTGACCTTCCCGCTGGGAAATTTTATAAAACTTACAACATTTATAGACTTGCCAAGATTCCGTTTGGATTTATTTTTGCTTTCTTTTCTTTGTTAAAGCATAAACCTGATGTGATTTTTTCATTTGGTGGGTATTTAGCTGTCCCTGTGGTAATTTCGGGATGGGTTTTGGGAATCCCTTCGGTTACGCATGAACAAACTGTTGTAGCTGGATATGCAAACAAGCTTATTTCCAAATTTGTAAAAAAAGTTCTTATCTCCCACGAGGAATCTTTCGCCCATTTTCCCAAGGAAAAAACTGTTTATTCTGGCCTACCATTGAGAAAAGCCCTATTTGAAATCAAATCTAATTCTTTTGTTTTTGAAAACGATTTTCCTGTAATTTATATTACATGTGGAAAAACTGGGTCGCATAAAATAAATGAAGCCATCGGCCTTTGCTTGCCAGAAATGTTGCAAAAGTACAACATTATTCATCAGTGTGGTGACCACTCCCTTTATAACGACTACGAAAGTTTATCTAGTATTTACGAAGAAATTATTACCACGGGAAAGAAACCCCCTTTCCGTGAGATTACGAGCGAAGCGAGTCGTCGAACGGAAAGGGTGGTTTCTTCCCCTTTGGGTATTTACCACCTTCGCAAATTCGTTATGGATGACGAAATCGGTGAAGTTTTTGCAAAAGCTAACATTCTTCTTTCTCGCTCGGGAGCCCACATAGTAGCTGAAATAAAAGCTCTTCAAAAGCCTGCAGTGCTTATTCCCATCCCTTGGGTGTCTCATAATGAGCAATTTTTAAATGCGCAAATGATAGAAAAGGCAGGACTTGGCGTAATTCTTCCCGAAGAAAACTTAAGTTGTGAAAATATTTTGCTTTCTCTAGAAACTGCTCTTAAAAAAGTTAGCGGGAATGCTACCCATCCCATCCAGTACAATGAAGAACCATTAAAAATAATGTATCAGGAAATGCAAAAGATTTTGAAATGAAATCGGCAAGAAAGGTAACAAAAAAGGCTAAAGCAAGGAAAAATTCTGTTTTTATCTCAAAAATTAAAATTCCATTTATTATATTTTTCCTTATTACTGCTTTAGCAAGTGGAATTTACTATCTCTTATATAAAACCGATTATTTTTTAATCAAAGATATAGAAATAGCTGGAGCATCAACTTTTGTAAACCCAACCGATTTGTGGAACTTTGCAAAAACATCCGCTATGGAAAAAAATATACTTTTTATAGATACAGAAACTTTATCCGCCGAAATGAGAGAAATATTTCTAGGGGCATCCTCAATAGAAGTTAGCAAAAAATACCCTTCCACATTAAAAATTGCAGTTACAGAAAGAACCCCTTTAGCCCTTTTACAAAACGAAACCTCTCAAGAACTTTTTATGGTAGATAGTGAAGGCTATTTATTAGGCACAGTTTCCCCAGATTACAAAAACCTTCCTGTAATAAACTTTATAGGCGAATTAAAAGTTGGCGAATTTGTAAACAAAGACCTTGTCCATATATATTACGACCTTATTGACTCCCTAGCTGAAACAAAAGTAAAATCTACAAGTATGAGTTTTCACAAAGATCATGTAGCCTTTTACACTCCGGAAGGAATCCGCGTTTTAATAGATAATAAAAAAGATAAACTTTCTCCCCTTTTTGCACTGTCACAACTGCTAAAATCACTTCAAGTTGAAGATAAAAATCCAAAATCCATAGATTTACGATATGATAAAGTGGTAGTATCATACTAAGAGACTTATATGCCCAAAGAAAAAATAATCACAGGAATAGATGTTGGCTCCGAAAAAATCAGCACTGCAATTGCAACAGTTCATGAAAATAAAATCTCTATTATAGGAGTTTCTGGAGCTGTGCCTTCCAAGGGTATAAAACGAGGTTGCGTAGTTGACATTGACGAAGCTGTTGAAGCAATTTCCACAAGTTTAGAAAGAGCAGAAAGAATGGCTGGTGTTTCTGTGTCTAATGCTTTTGTAACTGTTAATGGAAGCCACATCCAAACCGAAAATTCTCACGGCGTAGTAGCTGTGAACCCTCAATTAGGTGAAATCACAAGAGAAGATGTTTTGCGCGTAACTGAGGCCGCTCAAGCTGTAACTCTTCCTTCTTCTAGACAAATTATTCATGTAATACCAAGGGATTTTATTGTTGATTCTCAAGAGGGGATTAAAGACCCTGTTGGAATGGCAGGAATTAGATTGGAAGTGGAGACAAATATAATGCATGGCTCTTCTACAGCTATGAAAAATTTAACCAAATGTATTGATCAAGTAGGTGTTGAAGTTCAAGAGCTAGTTTATACAGGTCTGGCAGCCTCAGAATCCGTTTTAACTGACACAGAAAAAGAGCTTGGCACAGTTTTAATTGATGTTGGAGGAGGTACCACTTCTTTAATTGCTTTCTTAGAAGGAAGTCCTGTTTTCTCTTCGGTTTTGGGAATTGGTGCCAAACATATAACCAGCGATTTAGCTATTGGACTGAGAACTCGTTTGGATGAAGCAGAAAAGATTAAATTAAAATTAAGCTCTTTATCTTTGGGAAATGGCGGAAAAAGCTACACTATTAAAGAAGAAATGTTTGATGTTTCAGAATTTGTATTAGAAATGGAAGAAGTGCCTGTTAAATTTATAAATGAAATAATAAACGCGAGAATCAAGGAAATTTTAAATATGGTAGCTGTTGAGCTTAGCAAGGCTGGACTTTTGGGTAAACTTCCAGCGGGAGCAGTATTAACTGGAGGAGGCGCCTTAACTTTGGGAATTGTTGATACAACCAAAAATGTCTTAAAGATGCCAGTAAGAGTAGGAAACCCTTGTGGAGTTACAGGTTTAATAGATGAAATCCAAGGACCTGCTTTTGCAGCCACAGTTGGGTCCATAATTTATGGCGTAGGTATGATGAGAAGTACATCACTATTGTATTCTGACAAAGGTCACGGTAATATAAATAAAGGACTGTCTAGTCTCTTTGAAAAAATTAAATCATTTCTGCCCTAACTAAATCAGTTATAATATTTTGACTATGCAAATAAAACCTGAAGTTGAACGGTTTGCTAAAATTAGAGTTGTTGGTGTAGGGGGAGCTGGCGGGAATGTTTTAAACACCATGATTGAATCTCAACAAATTGACGGTGTGGAATTTATTGCAGTAAACACGGATGCACAAGTACTTTCCATTAATAAAGCTTTTGTAAAAATTCCAATTGGTCAAGCTGTTACAAATGGTCTTGGTGCTGGTTCTAATCCCGAAATGGGGGCAAAAGCTGCTGAAGAATCCGAAGAGGCTTTAAAGCAGAATTTAGAAGGCTCTGACATGGTCTTTATTACCGCCGGGATGGGTGGTGGAACCGGAACTGGAGCTTCTCCCGTAGTTGCCCGTATTGCCAGAGAAAGCGGTGCCCTAACCATAGGCGTTGTCACCAAACCCTTTGGCTTTGAGGGAAAGCAAAGAAACGCTAACGCGGAAAAAGGTATTGAGGCTTTGAAGCGCGAGGTGGACGCCCTTATTACTATTCCCAACCAAAAACTTTTAGATATTGCGGAAGAAACCACTACCGTAATGGAAGCTTTTAGAGTCTCTGATAGCATTTTAAACCAAGGTGTCCAAGGAATCTCCGATTTAATAGTAAAACCGGGCTTAATTAATGTGGATTTTGCCGATGTTAGAACCATTATGAAAGACGCTGGCTCCGCTTTAATGGGCATTGGCATTGGAACTGGAGAAGATAGAGCGGTTACAGCAGCAAAAGGAGCAATCTCTTCGCCTTTATTAGAAGTCTCAATTGATGGTGCTATGGGAATTTTATTTAACATAGCAGGCGGACCCGATTTGACCTTAAAAGAAATTGACAGAGCTGCAAAAATTATTAGCGAAAATGCTCATGTGGATGCAAATATTATTTATGGAACAACTATAGACCCAGAACTTACTGATCAAATAAAAATTACAGTTATTGCTACAGGATTTGATTCTGGAATGGATTTTGGCGGTCAATTTGCAGGCCCTTCTAGATTTTCGCAGCCAGAAAAAGTAACAAATGGTTCAAAAAAGGAAGATGAGTCTGAGCCAACAGAAGAAAAGGACGAGGATACTTGGGTTGATAATTTAAAAAAGGATAAGGACAGCCAATTTGATATTCCCGCTTTTTTGCGCGGTAGATAATTCGATTGAGCGGTATATTAAAAAGCTAATTTAGGAAAGATAAAAAAAGAAAGGATATGTTATATTAATATTTGTATGAAAGACCTGCTCATTTCACTAGATTCAAATATTTTAAAAGTTAGTTATTGTAGTTCAGATGCTTGTGCTGGTTTTTCTCAAGAGCTTCCCACAAGTTTAGTTTCAGATTCCCAAATTTTAGATACAGAAAAATTTACGGAGCAACTTATTGAGCTTTCTTCTTCTCTTTTG
>CAZHSR010000007.1:11666-21668 GCA_964535155.1 uncultured Candidatus Saccharibacteria bacterium | reverse complement strand
AAAAATAAACCAAATGCTTTAAATTTTATTGTTGACCCTCAAGATGTGATTTTGGCATTTTTAACAGTAAGTAAAAGCGAAGATTCTTCTTTGGAAGAGCAATTAACGGCAGAAGCAATTGTTAAATCACCAGTTCCTTTGGATGAACTTTACTTTAGTTATACAAAAATTGCTCCATTTGTTTACCAATTTGTGGGAATTAAAAAGGTTTATTTGGATGCCTTAATTGAGGTTTCAAATTTATGGGGAGTGCCAATTAAATCAGTTGTACCTTGGGTTTTGCTTTTACCAAAGACTTTAAAGGATTCTGCCCCAGCTATATTTGTGGGAACTTTTGATAATAAACATTCGGTTGTTTTGTCGGAACTAAATGGAGTTTACTTTGCATCCTCTTATGAAGAGGAAAAGTCGGATGATGAGTTGGCGGAACTTGTGGAAAAATTATCTTTATATAACCGAAAGACTCCTATTAAAAATGTTTATACAGTAAACGCTTCCTTTACAATTGGAGGTTCGTATCAGGTGCATCCAATTTTGGAGGAGGAAAGTTATTTTGGAGAGGAAGGTTATGAAGTTCATGACATGGTTTTAAAGGTTATAAAAGGTATGCCCGACTTGCTAGATTCTCATGTAAATATGCTTAATCTTTTGCCTCTTCCAGAAGTTGTGAATCATTCAAAGGCTTTAGTTCCTGCTGTTGTTGCAGTAATGCTAGTTTTGGTTGGTGGATTTTTCTTTTTAAAAGGACGCCCTGAAAATACTGCAACCTTAGTTCCTGCCACAACAGATGTTTTAAGCGAGGCTACGGAAGCCAAAAAGCCAGTTGAGGAAGTTCCTTCGGTTGGGGAAGAAGATCCAAATAAAAAGGTAGTTACAAAGGAAGATTTGATAATTAGAGTGGAAAATGCCACCGAAGTAAATGGAGCAGCAGGAAGAACTCAGACTTTGTTGGAAGAAAAAGGATATAAGGTTGAAAGTATAGGAACTGCACCTACTCAATTGGAATTGACCCAAGTTTTAATAACCAAAGATCTAATGGAATTAAAAGATAAGTTAAAAGAGGCTTTGGGAGAGGAAATTCCAGTGGAGGTTGTGGACGAATTGGATGAACTTGGCCCAGATGAGGAATATTCGCATAATGTGTTAATTCGGTTAGGTAAAAATTCTTCTATTTAAAAATGAGCTTTTTTAATTGCGCCAATTGCAGAAAAAAAGTTTTACTAAAAGCCCCTGGTACAAAGAATAGAAATCATTGCCCTTTTTGTTTGTATTCAACTCATGTAGATATGCAAAAAGGTGACAGAGAAGCTATTTGCAGAGGTTTAATGCCCCCAATTGGAAGGTTTTACAAAGCGGACGGCGAAGAAATGCTTGTGCATAAGTGTAATAAGTGTGGCTTCATCCGTTGGAATAGGGTAGCAGGAGATGACTCGCTGGAGGAGGTGGCAAAACTCGGTGAGGTTGCTGACCCGCGTTGACATTTTTGGCCTTTTGCCTTATACTTATAGGGTATTTTCCACATTATCTTTAGGAGGTTGAAATGTATCCAAAGAATGACCCTCATTGGGTTAAGGCTGATCGAGTTGTTGCTGTGACAAGTTTTCATGTCAATGTTTGGGTGAACGGAGTCAAGTATGGTCCAGTACTGAGACAATGGAATGACCCAAGCTTTGATAAGACAAAGGGCGATGTTCTCGTCGAAGACCCCGAGGCAGGTTGGCTCAGAGTCTGGTTTTATGACGCTGAAATCGGCTAGGCCTGTACTTTGTCCGAACAGGACTTAATTGCAATTGCAGTTAAGTCCTTTTTCTTGGGTATTGCAACCTCAAAGCATTTGTTGTAAGATTCCCCTGTTATGAAATACGCAGTTATAGACCTTGGTGGTAAACAATTTATGGTAGAAGAGGGAACAAAATTCCATATGGAATATAAAGACGCCCCTGAAGCCAAAGTTTTATTTTATAGAGATGGAGATGAATTTATTGTAGGACAGCCCGAAGTTGCTGGTGTCACAGTAAAGCTTTCCAAAGAGCGCGATTATAATGAAAAGACCGAAATTTTAAGATTTAAGTCCAAATCCCGTTATAGAAGAGCAAAAGGGCATAAGCAACCTATGAGTGTTATTGTTGTTGAAAAAATCACAGTAAAAGCTAAAAAGGAGGATAAATAATATATGGCCCATAAAAAATCAGGAGGTGCAGCAGCCCGTCAGGGAGGAAATGTTGTCGGAAAAAGACTTGGAATAAAAAGATCTCATGGTCAAATGGTAAATTCGGGTGAGATACTTGTGAGACAAAGAGGCAAAACCATAGCCCCAGGTAGAAATGTGGCTTTAGGCAAGGATTTTACTTTATATTCAAAAATCTTGGGAATAGTAAACTTTAGAAATGTTACTAATAAAAAGAAGACCGTGGATGTAGTTGAACAAGAAGCTTTAAATTCCTCTAAATAAGTAAATAACCAAGTAAGCTTATTTATTTTTGTTTACCAGTCTAAAATTTTCGGTTGGGAAATATACTACAAATGCCCTTGACTCCAAATTTTCTTTACTAACAAAGCCCCAATCCCTTCCATCTAGGCTTTTCTCTCTGTTATCGCCTAAAAATAGATAATGATCTTCTGGAACTGTAATCTCTTGATCTTCCTTAATGTAATCTCCAGAAAGCGTTTCTATGCCATTTAAATAGGGTTCATTTAAAAGATTCCCATTTATATATATATTTCCTTGTGAAATTAGAATTTTTTCATTAGGAAGGGCAATGAGCCGTTTAATTAGCAATTTTCCCGATTCTGGTTGCCTAAAAATAAAAATTTCCCCTCTTTTTGGCTCCACAAACCCAACCGAAAGTTTTTCGCCCAAAATTTGTTCGTCATTTTTTAAGGTAGGATACATGGAATCTCCTGTAACAATAAGGAGTTGTCCCAAAAAGATGTTAAGTATCAAAAAAACTAGGAAAATAATAAGAATAAGTTCCAGAGATTCTGTGATGAAGCCAAGCAGGGCATTCCGCTTTTTTGGGTTTTTTGGCATGGAGTAAGTTTAGGACTTTGTGGGGGTTTTCTCAAGTTTGGAAGAGTGTCTAAAATTTTAATCGAAAGTGGCGTTTCTATATTTGCTATAATGCCTCTACTTGCACAAAGGGCTCTTAGCTCAGCTGGTTAGAGCGCAGCATTCACATTGCTGAGGTCACAGGTTCGAGTCCCGTAGAGCCCACCAAGTA
The DNA here is from genome assembly GCA_964535155.1 of uncultured Candidatus Saccharibacteria bacterium. Taxonomy (GTDB): domain Bacteria; phylum Patescibacteriota; class WWE3; order UBA101185; family UBA10185; genus JAGPFW01. The sequence continues at coordinate 18,447 of CAZHSR010000007.1, read as the reverse complement.
GTTTTTCACTCATCTAATAATCAGTTTTAAAAGAGTGAATAAGTTACGAAACATACTGGACAAATCCCTGTTAGAGAATAATGACAAATATTAAAGGCACAGGACCTGTTAAATTGAAAACTATCGGATGGGGAATTCCGGGATATGATGATTATATGACATACAAATCATATATAAAGACCATATCCCGTAACCAAATTGTACAAGAAAGGCTAGAAATTATGAATTTTTTTGACAAATATGGGGCTAGAGCAACTAAAGAAGCCTACCTTGTTAGTAGAGCTACTATCTATGCTTGGAAGAAGGTTTACAAAGATTCTGGGTATAATCCAAGCTCTCTTATCCCTAAAGCCACAAAACCTAAAAATACTAGAAGAATGATTGTAGACCCATTAATACTTCATCTTATTACTGATTTGAGAAGAAAATACCATCTCTTTGGTAAGAGCAAGATAAAACCCCTACTTGACGAGTTTTGTATACAAAAAAATATACCTACTATTTCAGAGTCTACTATTGGAAAAATTATTAAAAATAATAACCTTACATTCCCTCCCCCTAATACCCATAAAAGAAAGTCTTTTAGTAAAGGTAAAGTTAAATCAAGACATTCTATTAGAATTAAAACAACATCCCCTGGAGAAGTTGTCCAAGTGGATACAATTGTCCGCTATGAAGCGGGTGTAAAAAGATACATTATTACAGCTTTAGATACCTATTCTAGATATGCTTTTGCTTTCACATATAAATCCCTCTCATCAAGAATGGCTCTGGATTTTATGCAAAAACTTGAGTATGCCTCTCCTTTCCCTATAAAAGCCATTAAAACTGATAATGGATTTGAGTTTATGGGCGAGTTTGATAAATATTTAAACCAAAAGGAAATAACCCATTTCTTTACTTATCCTAATACCCCTAAATCAAATGGATATGTGGAAAGGTTTAATAGAACAGTGCAGGATGAGTTCGTTGAGTATAATCTGCATTTTATTGATAACACAGACGAATTTAACGCTAGATTATGTGAATACCTTATTTTCTATAACTCTATAAGACCTCATCATGGTATAAATAAATGTACACCTCTCTCGTATTTAGTTTTTAAGGGTATTTTGTCCAGAATGTGTGCAACCTATACAAAGAGTTAAATTATTGATAAGATAACAATATATGTCAAATGAAGGGTCAGAAATGTCAATCCCAGTGGAGTCACCAAAGTCCCCTGAACTCACCTATCAGGAGGCGCGGGGGACGCTTATTGGAGTTCGTAGAGAGTTAGATGATATGTTGGAAAGTGGCAGTATATCTCGATATACACTGGTATTGTCAGGGAGTGCCGCATATGAATTTAGGCAACCCACGGATCTTGACTGTTTCCTCATTTATAAAAAAGGGAACCCTCACTCAGCAGATTTGAGAGATAAGGATGTAGCTATAGACGACTACCTTTACGAAAGAAAAAGTACCGATACGCATTTCGAAAATACTCAAGAAGGAGAAGTACTAGAAGATATTAAAGAAATGCTTGAAAAGGGTTTATCTGGGCATAGAAGGATTGAACTTAATGGAATTGAGGTTGATTTGCAGGTGAGTCAAGAACGGATTTTTTTACGACAGTTGAATGAAACTTTGGATCATGCCAGAAATCGTTTATTGCGAAGGGATTTCTTTTATATGGCCTGCGATAGGGATGATGTTCCCGATTCACTTAGGAGGGCTGTATGGTTTGTTTCTCCATTACTTGCGGTTGCTGATTCTAGAGTTGCTGTAGATTTGCAAGAGATGGCGGTTAGTAGGTATCAGAAACTAGTGGAATCTCTTGGTACAAATGACGAGAATGTTGATTCTTTAGATGAAATTTTAGGCAAATCTTTCAAAGAATATCTTGAGAGCTTAGGTTACCTGGAGGGTGAGGAGATTGCATTAGCTGTAGACTCTGTTAAGAGTGCCTTTAAAGGAGAAGACACCCTTGACAATAAGAAACTGCAGAACATTTTAGGAAAGCTAGTTAGAGGGATAGTTCTTGAAGAAGAGTTGCCATATACTTTTAGTAAATCCTTTAGGGCAAAATTAAGTAATTATTGGAATGGTCAAAATTTTATAACTCATGGTATTAGTGCAGGTGCTGTTATGATTGCAGGCTCCCAAATTATCAATGAAGATTCTCCAGTTTTCGAGAAGGTAGATGTAGATTTTTTGGCTGATTAAACTTTCCTTAAATCCTTTTTCACCTCTTTAACTCGAAGTTCCATAATTGTTATTTCTTTATTCCCCATAAAACTCCTCCTCCAAAACCCCCCACAACTCAGGTCTGTCGGTATCATATCCCAATGCCCAGATCCCAATCCCTGCCAGATCAAACTCCTTTACTATTTTATATTTCACTCGCATAGACTTCTCATTCTCAAAATAAACCTTTCTTGTTGAACCCGAATCTGGATCCGCATATTCATAATAGGGGACTTGCCCAAGTTCATCCCAGAGAACTTTAATCTCATTATTTTCTACTTTTTCCATTATTTGTGAGTATGTTTGTGTAATGGATGTATTTACCGCTTTTTCCTCTGAAATTTCCTCTCCATTTGCGTCCTTCACTTCTTCTTTTTCTTTGGAATTCCCAGATTTTTCCTCCTCCTTGACCTCTTCCCCCCAATTAAACCCATAATATGGAACACCCAAAATCAGTTTTTGAGGCGGAACATAAGTCAAAAAGTCCTTAATCATAGTCCTAATATCATATCCAGCATGAACCCCTGCCCCTCCCATTGGTGAAACTGGGGCAGCACTTCCATTTGGTTTGACATGAAAGTCATAAGCCATAATAAAAATCTTGTCAGCAACTTTCGAAATCGAAGGAATATGTGGTACGCGACTATTTATAACCGAATCTGCCATTGCTGTAACCACAATTTCTCCTCCTACAAAATCTTTTCGCATTTTTCGCTTTAAAAACTCTGCAAACTTAGTAAATTGCATGGCTACCTCCTCTTCCACTAGGTTGTAGTACTCAAAATTTAAATTTACATCTTTTACTTGCATAGAAATCATTTCGGGTTTTAATTGCTCATAAAAATTTTCCCAACAAGGTTCGCACAGCAAAAATTCTGTAGAAATGTCGTCAACATGGGAAATTACTGAAATGGAATTGGAAATCCCTAAATTTTTGGTTTTTATAAAAAAATTGCTTAATATTGGCTCATTTTTCCAAACCCAATATCCAGAATGATTAATTTCTTCTCCTTCTTCACCAATTTTTGATTTAACAATATTTCCTTTTGCGTCAAGCCCAATTCCAAAGTAGGAAATATCGGTTAATAAGTCCAGTCTAAAATTGTCTATTTCGGAAACTGTCCAGTAAGGTAAATAGCCATAAACTGTGTAGCTTTTTTTGGAATCGGTTTCTCCCAAAGTGTCAAAACCTAAACTTTGTCCTATAGGAGAAATAATCTCTTCATTGGAAGTACCGCCTTTTGTCACAATAGGAGCTAATTTATAACCGCCAAAAATAAGCAGTCCCAAAAGACCTATAAATATTACCTTACGCATACAAGCATTATACCGCAATGATACAATTACACTGTGCCAATAAAAGAAAGTACATTTAAATTAAATCACCCCAGACTTATGCATGTTCTAAAAGTTTTTTCTTTGCCCTTTTTTGGTTTAGCCTTAATTTCTGGCTTAGCCTATGCTTTTTTGCTTTCAGAGCATACTCCAACAAAGACTTCGCCTGAATTTTTGTTTAGACGCTCTAAAGAAGGAGGAGATGTGCCTTTAAAAAAGTGCCAAGACACATCGGTTGAGTATTTTGCCTATAAAGAAATTGATCCAAAAGAGGCGAAAAATAACAAATTTGGGTTGTACATCTATGCCGAAAATAAAAAATTTATAAAAATGGCCTCAGACATGGTAAATTCTAATGGCGGAGAATGGGGATATGTGCTTATTCCTTATAATGTCAAGGATTATGACACGAGAAAATGGAGGGGAGTTTTTAGCCTGTTACTAGAGGAAAAATTGATTCCTGTTATTCAATTATATGATGTTGACGCTGACAAATATAAAAAACAAACCGAAAGGGCGGCAAAATTTTTGGATTCTTTTTTATGGCCAGTTAAGCAAAGGTATATAAGCGTTTACAATGAGCCTAATGACGCCAAATTCTGGAAGGGCTATACGGATGCTAAAGAATACGCCAGGATTTTGGACCACACAATTGAGGTTTTTAAAGAAGAAAATCCCAATTTTTTTATGATGAATGGTGCGTTTAATGTAAGTGCCCCTTCGGGTGGGGGATATGTTGACGCATTTGAGTTTATGCAAGATATGGATTCTGCTGTCTCTGGAATCTTCACAAAACTGGATGGGTGGGCATCCCATCCGTATCCTCAGCCAAATTTTAGTGGGAGTCCTCATTTGGTTGGGCGCAATGGAATAAGAGCTTATGAAGTTGAGCTTGAGTTTTTGCGGGAAGAAATGGGCGTAAAAAAGGAACTACCTGTTTTTATTACAGAAACCGGATGGGCACATGCGGAAGGAGCCATTTATGACTCTTCGTTTATGCCTGCAGAAACTGTTGCTCAATATATAAAGATTGCTTATGAAGAATATTGGCTTAAAGATGATAAGGTTCAGGCCGTTATGCCTTTTACAATTTGGTATCCGCCCCCATTTGACCATTTTTCTTGGGTAAAAAAGGATTATGAGCCGTATCCTCAATTTGAGGTCGTTAAGTCTATGAAAAAAGTTGCAGGTACGCCAGAGGAGTTAATTACTAAGACTTATGTGAAAGGGGATTGTGATTAGGTTTGGCTTGTTTAGGTTTAAGAAACTATGGGCATTTTAAATATAACAACAACAAAAATAGCTAAAAATACCATTTATCAGTTGATTGGGAAAATTGTCACCATGGGAATTACGGTGTTTATAACCTATATGATAACTCGTGGGTATGGTCGGGAATCTTATGGTGATTTTAGCTTGATGCAAAATATCCCAGGCCTTTTATTTGTTATTACGGACTTTGGGCTAAATGCAATTTCGGTTAGGGAGACTTCAAAAAATGAAAATCGCTTATTTCATTATTTTATAAATGTTTTGGCTTTTAGGGTGCTTTTGTCTCTTGGCTTTATTGTAGTTTTAGGAATCCTATTGTCGTTTTTTCCTTATTCTGAAAGCTTAAAATTTGGAATTCGGTTAAGTTTGCTTTTAATACTAACCTTTAGTCTTTTTACTACTAGTAACATAGTTTTTCAGACAAAACTTAGATACGATTTGTCTTCAATAAGCCAAATAATTGGATATGTTTTTATCATTTTGGCCTCGATATTTTTAATTCAAAGGCAAGCTTCTGTAACATGGCTGAGTTTTTCTTATGTAATTGGCGGTTTAATAACTTTTCTTGTGGGATTTTCTTTTATTAAGAGGCTAGATATTTCTAGAGATTTCTATTTGGATTTCCCTTTGATTAAATCACTTTTTAAGGAGTCTTTGCCTTTGGGAATAATGTTTGTCTTTAGTCAGATGAGTTTTAAGGAGGACATTTTATTACTCTCTGTTTTAAGAATTCCAGATTGGTTGAAATTAAATTATTCCGAGGTCGTTGGGGTCTATTCCCTTCCCTATAAGATTTTCGAGGTAAGCCTTGTTGTGCCAACTTTTTTTATGAATTCTGTTTATCCCTTTTTGATTAAGCATTTTGAAGAAGGTCCAAGAAGGTTTTTGCAAAGCTTCAAAAAGACTTTGGGGTTGCTTTTTGTTGGAGGTGTGTCTGCTGGAATTTTGGGAATTATATTTGCTCCGTTTGTAATAGGCTTTTTTGGTGGAAATGAGTTTGCATATTCAGTGCCTATTTTACGAATTTTAATGGGAGGAGTTGTGCTTTTCTTTTTATCTCAGCCAATTTCGTGGTTTCTAGTTATTTTAAAGAGCCAAAAGTTTTTGCCATGGATTTATTTGGCAAGTGCTTTGGTGAATTTAGGTTTAAACTTGGTTTTTATCCCAAAATATTCCTTTTTTGCGGCCGCTTACATTACTTTATTTTCGGAGTTTGTGATTTTAATTCTGTTGAGTTTGTTTGCAATAAGGGCTTGGAAAAATAATTTAAGGATTTCGAAGACCGAGGAGATGCCTGCATATGTCTAATTTTTTACTTTTTTTGTGGGTATTTAGTTTGGGTTTGGGTCAATTTGGAAAAATTGCTTCTGGCGAATTTGGGGGTGTTTACTATTCTGATATTTTAGCTTTTTCATTTGTTTTATACTCCCTTTTCCTCTTTTTATTAAAAAGAGATTTGCGGTTTTTTATTCCTAGGGCTTATTTTTGGTTTTTTGCCTTTTGCCTTTGGAATGTGATTTCCCTAATTTACAATAGCCAAAGCTTTTTGGTAGAAGAGACACTATATGGCATATTCTACTTTACAAGGATAATCCTTTATGTAATCGGGGGTTTGTGCCTTTACAACCTTAAGAAGTCCCAATTCCTCCAGGGATTATCCCTTAACCTTATAGGTCTTGTTACATTTTACGCACTTTTTCTCTCTTTTTCAGGCTTTGTCCAACTGGTAATTTTTCCTAATTTTTCACAGTTAGACCCCTCGCTTGGATGGGACCCTCACATAAACCGCCTACTTGGAACTCTGTTTGATCCAAATTTTATGGGGGCTACTTTAGTTTTGTGCTTTAATATCATCCTTTCACACTACAATAAATCCCTAAATAAAAGGGCAGTAATAATCTTATTCACAATTCTATTAGCAATCCTTCTCACATTCTCCCGAAGT
>CAZHSR010000007.1:3775-11656 GCA_964535155.1 uncultured Candidatus Saccharibacteria bacterium | reverse complement strand
CATTTTCATTTGGGGTATCCTAAAATACCCCCGCCTACTTTTTATATCCTTTTTCATTGCTTTTCTAGCCTATTTTGCAGTCCCCAGAGTCCAAACAAGAATATCTTCCGTTACAGATCCCGCGGATTCCGCACATTTTCGGTTAATTTCTTGGAAAAACACCATAAAAATTGCTCAGGATAATTTACTTTTTGGCACGGGGTATAACACTTTTAGATTTGCCCAAAAAGAGTATGGATTCTTTGGAGTTGATTTTGGTGGTCGTTCGGGAGGAGGTGCCGATTCCTCGCTATTGCTTATCCTAGCAACAACAGGAATCCCTGGTTTAATATTTTTTTCCGCATTCCTACTTCATCCATTTATATCCCATCCATTTTTAAAAGCACAAAAAAGAAATTATGCATTTTCCGCATCTATTCCCGCCCTACTAATAGGATCCTTTTTCATCAATTCCCTTTTCTATCCCCAAATTTTATTTTTATGGAATCTAATTCTAGCCGAATCTCTGGAATCCCTTGTAGAGCCTACTTCTTCTTATACCAAATCTTAATTTTCTCCTCCGCAGTGTTTCCAGCTTCATCCGTGGCCTTAACAGTAATTTCAACTTCTCCTTCTTTAACGCCCAGCAAAAAGACAAAAGAATTATCAGGCTTTTGAATTACAACTCTGTCATTTACAAGAATATCTGCTTTTTCGCTAACAGTTCCTTGAATTTCCACTCTCTCATTTAAGTTTTCAACAGTATCTCCATCTTTTAAGTTAGAAATTTCTATTTTGGGGAGCTTGTTATCATATTCTATTGTTAAATTAGCCGATTTAGTTTCCCCAATCTTTGCAAAAATAGTATTTTTAGCTTTATTTAATTCCACATCTGTAAATAAAAACTCTCCTGTTGAATCAGCAATAACCGTAGCCTTTTTTGGCCCATTTACATAAAGTTCTACGCTAGTCTTTGGTGTAGAAAAACCTTTTAGGTCAATTTTAGTTTTATTTGTAGCTGTTGGGACATCAATAAAAATAGGAGGAGGCATATTTGCTTTTGGAGGTGTTATTGTGTCATTCCTATTAACCGAAATGAGCCCAAATAAGCTTCCAATTTTTGGGCCAAACAAACCCAGTCCCACAAAGGACACAGTTGATATGACCAGTATTGCCATTAGTCTTTTTCTTAAAGTCTTATTAAGTTCTTTTTCTCTGTTAATTTTTTTCCTCACAGATTTCTTTTCTTAAGAATTCGTTTAATTCGTTTTTTAGATCATCTCTTTGCATTGCAAATTTATAAGTTGCTTTCAAGAATCTTAATGGATCCCCTGTTGTTAGCCATTGACCCTGGATGGGTTGTGCAATAACCTTTTTTCCTTCTTTTGCTAATTCATTAATCATATCTGTAACCCAAAGTTCGTTTCCCTTACCTGTGCTTGTTTTTTGAGCCTTTTCTATAATGTCATACGAAAAAACAAATCTTCCAAATTGAGCCATGTTGGAAGGAGCATCCTCTTTTTCTGGTTTTTCTACAATACTTTCCATTTCATACTCATATTTTGCACCTTCCTTGTATCTAACTACGCCATACCTGTTTACTTCATCCCAGGGGACCTCTTGCACACCTTCTACAACTACTGCTTTTTCCCTTTGATAAACATCAATAAGTTGTTTTGTAGCGGGTGGATGTCCATTGCATAAGGTTAAATCGTCTCCAAACATGTAAACAAAGGATTCATCTTTATCAATCAAATCTTTTACACACAATAAAGGAGTCCCATTTCCATAGGGAAGATCTTTTCTTTGTCTAACATAAACAAAATTTGCCATAGTAGCAACATTCCTGATTTGCTCTAAATAATGTGTCTTTCCTTCTTCTTCTAGTTTATGTTCCAATTCCAAGTTAGAGTCAAAATAATCTTCCATTATGTGTTGACCAAATCTCGTTACTAAAATTACATCCTTTATTCCTGAGGCTACAGCTTCTTCCACTAAGTATTGGATAATGGGCTTATCAATAATGGGAAGCATTTCCTTTGGTTGGGTTTTTGTTGCGGGAAGAAATCTTGTTCCGTAACCAGCTACAGCTATGACTGCCTTTGTAATCTTTGTATGATCTTTCATGAGGTTTATTTTACCACTTTTGGGGTTAGGGTGTCTTTGGAGCCGATGGTCGGAATCGAACCGACGACCTTTCCCTTACGAAGGGATTGCTCTACCAACTGAGCTACATCGGCATATGCATATTACTACCCTTGACTTTATTTTTCTCTCAGCAATTTCAAATCCTTGGCGTTTTTATCTGTAATAACCTTTTTACCAGTTTTTGATTCTATTTCTTTTCTAGCATTTCCAGCCACAGTCCCACCTTCTTTCGCCACTTCTTTATTTTCAGAAAAATCACTCGGTTGTCTCTTCTGTGAAATCTCTGTGGTGGCTGTTTCTGCGAGCATATTTAATACCAATTCCAAATTTGTCATATTGTCCCTTAGATTCTCTTTTTTTAATCCCTTGAGATTTTTGTATTGTTTTGTGGTCAATCCCGTCCAGGCTTGTGTTATTTCATTTGTTAAAATTGCAAACTCCAATCCTTCTTTAACCCCACGATTCTCCCATTCATCAGTTAGCTCTTTACGGATTTCAATACTTTTTAGCCGTTGATTTATCCATTCTTTGCTGTAGCCTTTTCGTAAATATGTTTTCAATGCACGATTGATTGCTAGTTCTGGATCAGCTGTTTCCTCCAATCTTTCGTAACCCACTTGTGCGAGCCAAAGTTTAAATGGCTCTGCTTTAGGTGAGGGGATGCTTTGGATTATGCGAAGCATAACTTCTGTATCAGCTACATCTGTTAACCTCATTTTTCCATCAGTGGCTGTCATTTTCAAACCGTTACATTTTGTAACGGTTTCACCAGATCCTTCATCCATCAATCTTTTTTTGAGAACTCGCCAGTAAACTTGGGGATTGCTACTGTCCGTTAAAGCGGCAATTACATCAACAACCGAAAAATACCATAGTTCTTTCTCACTGCTCCATTGTCTGCGAATTTGTTTTCCCTGGAATAAAGCAATTTTTTTATCAGACATAATTTAATCTTATCAAAATTTGTTAATTTTTCCCACTTCTGAGGTTATCTTAAAGGAGACCTTCGGTAGTACGATACATTTTAACGCTATTGGGGCGAATCAAATCAGTTCTCTCCTTACAGATTCTGCCAAATGCACCATAAGATCATACGGAATAGTTTGCGCAATTTTTGCTGAGTTTACAACGGAATTTTTGTCTTGCGGATCTGCAGAAAAAATTATTACTTTGTCGCCAATTTTTGGGTCTTTTACTTGTGAAATGTCGATTGTTGTCATGTTCATAGAAACTCTTCCGATTATTGGGCAAAGAGTGTTTTTAATTTTCACAAAGCCTTTGTTTGAAAGTCTTCTGTCAACTCCTTCGTAATATCCTGCGGGTAAAAGTCCTAAGACCATGTCTTTTTCTGCTTTGTAAGTGCATCCGTATCCAACAAAATTTCCTTTTTTAATGGGTTTAATTTGTGCCAAAGTGGATGAGAATTCTAATGCCGGTTTAAAGCTTTCTTTTAGCCCAATCTCCTCCGATGAGGTGACGCCATAATGCAAAATTCCAACCCTTGCCATGTTAAAAATATCATCCTTGATTTTTGTCCCCCCGGCTGAGGCAGAAATGTGTCGCCATTTTGGGTTAAAACCAAAACTTTGTACAATTTCCAAGCCTCTTTTGTAATTTTCTATCTGTAACTTTGTAAAATCCAGATTCTCACTCTCTGCGTCTGCAAAGTGGGAGCAAAGACCTTCCACTTGTAAGTTTTTTAAATCTTTAAGGTTTGCTAAAAATTTTGGAAGTTCATCTAAACTAACTCCCTCGCGATTCATTCCTGTATCAACAAAAATATGAATTGGGCAGTGGGGTTGATATTTATTTAGTACTTTTGCAGTTTCAAGATCAAAAACCGCGATGTGAAAAGGTAATTTTTTAACCGAAAAATTTATAGGATTTGTATATCCCATAATTAAAATGGGAGTTTTTAGTTTTAATTTATACAGTTCGTAAGCCTCGTAAAGGCTATCCACAATTAAAAAGGGACAGTTAAGTGAGTCAAAAATAGGCGCAACTAGTTTTAAACCATGTCCATAGGCATTGCTTTTTAGAACTGGGCAGATTTTGGAATTTGGTTGAAGTTTTTGTAGGAGTTGATGATTATGTAAAATTGCCTCTTTTGATATGGTGATTTTGTTGAGGTGGTGGTATCTTCTTTTAAAAAAGTTCATTCAGGATTCTTAGTTTTTTCTTGCTGGATATAAAACCTTTAAATCTTTTTTAATATAAGGTTCAATGTATTTATTTAACGATTTCTTGGTAACTAAATCAACTTTTTTATTGTCAAAAACATTATCCGAAAGGTGGTTTTCTATGCCTACATGGGTCAATAGACTTGGTGTCTCCTGAAAATTTACTAGTAAATCTACATCGCTATTTTCATCAGCTTCTCCTCTGGCATAAGACCCAAAAAGGGCTAAATAGTCAATTTTATATAGTCTGCATAGCCTTTCTAATTTTTTCTTATCGTAGTTTAAGGTCATACAAATTTTCATAAGTTGCTTTGCAACTTATGAGGCAGAATTGAACTATGTTCAATCCAGTTGCAAAAGTCCGCTTTGCGGACTATTTGCAGCACAGCTAAATAGTCGTGTTAGTACGCTCCTATTTACCTGAGTCATTCAAATTGCTGTGCAATTTGAATGGAGCGGGTGACGGGAATCGAACCCGCGACCTTCTCCTTGGGAAGGAGACACTCTACCAACTGAGCCACACCCGCTTAGTATTCAAATTATAAGTTTATTCCCCCAAAAACACAAAACCCCTTTTTCAGGGGTTTAGTGCAACTCTTGTAACTAAAAAGTGCATCTTCCTTCTAGTTGCTTTTTGTCTTAAAAGGTTGATCAAGCTCTTTTAAAACAGTTTCGGCTCAAATTCTTATAGAGCAGGAATTGTTAAAGTTTGTCCAGCATAAATCAAAGCCTGTTGTCCACTTGGCAAGTACCCAACCGAAGAGCTATTTGCCTCCAAAATCTGTGTCCACATAGCCCCATTTCCATAAACTGCTTCTGCAATTTCCCATAAGGTATCTCCGGATTTAACCTCGTATTCACCTGCTTTTATTTGCTGTCCAGGTATTTTCGGTGGGAGCGGTGGTTTCTTTGGTGCCTTCTTCCCCTTCATCTACAGCACCTTCTTCAGAATCATCATCTCCCCCAGTTTTTGCGGATAAAGTTTCCTTTAATTTTTCAAGGCTAATAGCCCCATTTTCATCCTTTGCTGAGTCAAGTCTTCCAGATTCATTAAAGTAATTGTAAGTGGCAAAGACTAGTCCAAGAATAAAAAGTCCTCCAATAATAAAAGCTAATGTATCGTTCTTTTTTTCTGTTGCGTTGTTGTTTTCTGTCATTAAAAAATACACCCCCTATCTTAAATTTAATTTTGGGGCAGATTATTAGAAATTTACTTGGCGGGATCGACGGGACTCGAACCCGCGGCCTCTTCCGTGACAGGGAAGCGCTCTAACCAACTGAGCTACGACCCCCCGCTAAGTGTTTTTATATTAGGGGATATGGTGGGTTAAGTCAATATGAGAATAAATGTTAAAATTACCTTATGCCACACAAAATCTCCAACCAAGAGCTAGTCCAAATTCTAAAAGAAGCCATTGCGGCCATGGAAGTTAAAGATGCAGACCGCTTTAGATTACGAGCATATGAAAATGCTGTTAGTGCCATAGAAACCTCCACTTATTCCGCCTTTGACCTTTGGGAAAAGGGTCGTTTACAGGAGATACCCGGTGTGGGTGCAAGTCTTTCGCAACACATTAGCGATCTATTTGAAAAAGGAACGGTTAGAGAATTTGAGATTTTAAAAAAAGACCTTCCCGATGGGATGTTTGCCCTAATAGGAATTCAAGGAATTGGTGCCAAAAAGGCTTATAAGTTGGCAGAGGCTTTTAAAATAGAAAATCGCGAAACTGCGTTAGAAAAAATTTCAAAGGCTGCCCAAGAAGGCAAAATTCGGGACTTGGCTGGATTTGGTGAAAAGTCTGAAAAGCAAATTTTGGATTCTATAGCCGAACTTAAAATGACAAAAAACGAAAAGCCTCGATTATTATGGTCACAAGGGGATGAAATTGTGCAAAGAATTTATAAGTACATGCAAAAATTGGAGTCTGTTTTGCAAATTGAAGCTCTTGGTTCTTATCGTAGAAAAAAGGAAACAATTGGGGATCTAGATATAGCAGCTTCAACCAAAAATGAAGCAGAAGTAATGGCACACTTTTTAAAATTCCCAGAAATAAAAGAGGTTTTAGTTAAAGGCGACAAGAAGGCAAGCGTAGTTTTGGGAAATGATTTACAAGTGGATTTTAGAACTGTTTTGCCACAGCAATATGGTTCCATGGTGCAGTATTTTACTGGTAACAAGTATCACAACATTGTATTAAGGACTTATGCAATAGATAAAAAATATTCGGTCTCAGAATATGGCATAAAAAAGGGGAAAAAATTGCACGAGTTTAAAACAGAAGAAAGTTTTTATGATTTTTTGGATTTGCAATACATCCCCCCAGAGATTAGGCAAGGAAAGGACGAAGTTGAATTGGCGGCAAAAAAGTCTATCCCAAGTTTAATAGATTTGCCCGATATAAAAGGCGACATTCACACTCATACAGTTTTTTCTGATGGATTAAACACTTTGGAAGAAATGATAGAGGGCGCAAAATCAAAAGGTTACAAATATTACGGATTTGCAGATCACGCACCAAGTGTTTCCAGTAGGGGATACGACACAGTTGAAAAAATTATAAATGACACAAAAGAAAAAGTTGCTGAAATTAATGCAAAAAATCCAGATTTTAAGCTTTTATTTGGTTATGAAGTCAATATTTTAGCCGATGCGACATTAGCCCTTCCAGATGAGCTGTTGGAAAAATTGGATTTTGTTATTGGAGCAATACATACTTCGCATACTCAGCCAAGAGAGCAAATTATGAAACGCTATACTTATGCACTGAACCATCCGTTGGTAAACATTATTGCTCACCCTTCGGAAAGGATTTTAAATGAAAGAGGACAAATGGACATAGATTGGATGGCACTATTAGAAACTGCTCTAAAGACAAAAAAAGTTTTGGAAATAAATTCTCAACCACAAAGATTAGATTTGCCTTATGACATGGTAAAAGAGGCAAAAAATATGGGTGTAAAGCTAATTATAAGTTCAGATGCGCATACAGTTGACTCTTTAGATTTCATGCAATTTGGAATAGATGTTGCCAGAAGAGGCTGGTGTGAAGCAAAAGATATAATAAACACTTTACCAACCGAAGATTTTTTGAGATTATTAAAATAAGTATTTGTATTTAAAAAGGAGGAAATTATGCAGTTATTACCTATTATTTTAGTTTTACTGGCTCTTGTAGTCTTTTATTTTATAGGAGTTTACAACAAGCTAGCAAAGTTAGTTGTCCGCATAGAAGAGGCTTGGAGTCAAATAGATGTCCAACTCAAGCGAAGAGTGGATCTAATTCCAAACCTGATAGAGACAGTAAAAGGTTATGCTTCTCATGAGAGTGAAGTTTTTCAAAAAGTAACTGAGGCACGAACAGCTTTAATGAACGCAAACTCTGTGGATGAAAAAGGTCAAGCAGATCAAATGCTTTCTGGTGCCTTAAAGTCCTTATTTGCAGTTGCAGAATCTTATCCAGAATTAAAGGCTCAAGAAGGGTTTATGAACTTGCAAAAGGAGCTTTCTGATACGGAAGATAAAGTAGCTTATTCAAGACAGTTTTACAACTCTGTAGTAAGAGACTTTAACTCT
>CAZHSR010000007.1:0-3765 GCA_964535155.1 uncultured Candidatus Saccharibacteria bacterium | reverse complement strand
ATATTCCAAGAAGTCTTTTTTTGAAGCTACAGAAGAGGAACGAAAGAGTGTAAAAGTAGATTTTGGTCAGGCAAATCAGGCTTAAATCCAGTTTTCAGGTTTTGAGTTTTTAATATGGCCACAATTTATACTCACATCTCCAATAATAAAAGAGATACAACTATAATTGTGGCTGTATTTATTGCTGTGGTGGCTTTTATTGGCTATTTTCTTGACTTATTTTATGGCGATGGCGGATTGTTTTTCACAGGAATAGCTTTTTTATTTGCAGGAATTTCCAGTTTTTTTAGTTACTATAATTCCGACAAAATAGTCTTGGCTTTATCTGGCGCAAAGGAAGTTGATCCAGTTCAAGGTAAAGATTTGCACAATTTAGTGGAAAATATGGCAATTGCGTCTGGTCTGCCAAAGCCTCGCGTGTATTACATTGAAGATACTTCCATGAATGCCTTTGCCACAGGAAGAGATCCCGAACATGGCGTTATTTGTTTTACAACAGGTATTTTACAAAGGTTAGAAAAGCGCGAACTGGAAGGAGTTATTGCCCATGAAATGTCACACATTGGAAATTACGACATTCGCTTAATGTCCATTGTTAGTGTTTTAGTAGGTTCAGTAACTTTGTTATCAGACTTTTTTACAAGAGGCATGTTTTACGGGAGGGGTAGAAAAAGGGATTCGTCTGGGGGTCACCCTTTGATTTTTATTGTTGGTTTAGTGTTAGTTTTGCTAAGCCCAATTATTGCTCAGTTGATGAAACTTGCCCTTGGTAGAAGGCGAGAATTTTTAGCGGATTCCACAGCAGCAATGATAACACGGTATCCAGCAGGTTTAGCTAGCGCTTTAAGAAAACTTGGATCAGATACCGAAGTCTTGGAAGTAGCCAATGGGGCAACTGCACATCTGTTTATTGTTTCTCCTTTAATGGTAACTACTAGAAATAAAGGCTTTATGGCAAATTTATTTATGACGCATCCTCCTTTGGAAGAAAGAATTTCCCGTCTTGAAAGTATGTAAAATTTGATATGATAGCTCTATGAAGAACATATCCCTTGACGATGTTGCTCACATTGCCACACTTACAAATCTTAAACTTAGTGCTGAGGAGGCAAAAAAGCTTTCCGCAATGCTTTCTGACACATTGGATTATGTAAAAGTTCTTGAAGAATTAGATACTTCTTCTGTTGTTGAAACATTTCAGGTTACAGGTTTGTCAAATGTTTATAGAGATGCCAATTTTCCTGATACCTCCCTTACAAAGGAAGAAGTTTTATCAAATGCGTCATCTCAAAAGGATGGAAAGTTTGGCACAAAGGCAGTTTTTGAAAGAGAATAATGCAAAATTTAAATGCTTTAACAATTAAAGATGCCTTGGAAGGATTAAAAAACAAGGAGTTCTCTAGTGTTGACTTGGTTCACTCCTGTTTAGATGCAATTTCCAAAAAAGATCCTGAAATTAAAGCATTTGTTACTGTTTTAGCAGATGAGGCTTTATTGGAAGCTAGAAAAGCAGATGAGATTATTGCCAAAGAAGGTGCCAAAGCTTTTGAAAAATATCCTCTACTTGGAATTCCTTACGCAGCAAAAGATAATTTTTGCACAAAAGGCATAAGAACAACTGCCTCTTCAAAGGTTTTAGAAAATTTTATTCCCCCTTATGAATCTACTGTTACAGAAAGACTAAAAAGCGCTGGAGCCATTTTACTTGGCAAAACCAACATGGACGCTTTTGCACATGGTTCCTCCACAGAAGAATCCGACTTTTTTACCACCAAAAACCCTTGGGATGTTTCTAGAGTTCCTGGTGGTTCTTCTGGAGGTTCTGCAGCTGCTGTCATTGGCGATATGTGCCTTTTTGCCATTGGAAGTGAAACAGGCGGAAGCATTAGAGGTCCTGCCTCTTGGTGTGGTGTTACTGGCTTAAAACCCTCTTACGGAAGAGTTAGCAGATATGGGGTTATTGCAATGGCATCTTCCACAGATTCTCCTGGCCCAATAGCAAAATCGGTGGAGGATTCTGCTTTAATACTTGAAGTAATTGCAGGAAATGATCCAAGAGATGCAACTACTTCACCCTTGGAAAAAGAAAAATATGCAGAGGGGCTTAAATCCCTTCCAGATTTAAAAGGATTAAAGGTTGGTAAACCAAAGCAGTATTTTGACCTAGATTTAGAACCAGAAGTTAAACAAAAAGCTTTGGATTTTTTGCAATTTCTGGAAAAAAACGGTGCAGAAATTATAGAAATAGACCTTATGGACCCAAAATATTCCATTGCCGTATATACAGTCTTACAAAGAGCTGAAGTTTCTTCCAATTTAGCCCGTTTAGACGGCATAAGATACGGAAATGACCGCAATTCCTTTGGATTTGAGGCAAAAAAGAGAATGATGTTAGGCGCATACACTTTAAGTGCAGGATATTACGACGCGTACTATTCTAAAGCTCAAAAAGTAAGAACCCTAATTATTGAAGATTTTGATAAAGCCTTTAACCAGGTGGATGTTTTAGTTGGCCCAACAATGCCTTGTGTAGCTTTAAAAATAGGCGAAAGTGCAAGTAACCCTATGTTTGGAGAAATGATGGATGTTTTAACAGAGCCAAGTACAATAGCTGGCCTTTGCGGAGTTACAATTCCAGTGGGTTTTGCCCAAAATCTTCCAGTTGGGGTGCAGATTATTGGAAATAGATTTAAAGAAAGTCAAATAATGCAGATTGCTAATTTTTATCAGCAAAATACAAATTTTCATAAAGAAAGGCCTAAAGAATGAAAATATTAAAGGGAATTTGGTACTTTGTAGTCTTTTTGTTTGGAGGCAAATATCCTCATGGAAAAAGAGTCTCCAATGTAACCTCTCAGAAAATCCAAGAAAAATGGAAGTCTGAAATATCTCTTGCCTTAAAATCGCGAAATCCAACTCAGTTGAGACAGGCCTTAATAACAGCAGATAAACTTTTAGATACAGCTTTGGGAGAAGTAGCAGAAGGAGAAAATATGAGTTCTCGCCTAAAAAGTGCTAAAGACTTATTTGAATGGGAAATATATGACAAAATTTGGAAAGCTCATAAGGTGCGAAATTCTTTAGTGCATGATTTGGATTATGAACCCACTTATTTTATTTTGGAAGAGGCTATAAATGATTTGAAAGCAGGATTAATTGAGATAGGGGTTGCAGTTTAAGCAGTTTTACTTAGGAAATTTATGACAAAAGTTGATCAAAAAGATATTTTAGGAAATTACAAACTAGTTTTAGGACTAGAGATTCACTTGCATGTAAAAACTAATTCCAAAATGTTTTGTGCCTGTTCTACTGAGGAAATTTATTCGGCGGAGCCCAATTCACATGTGTGTCCAGTGTGTTTAGGTTTACCGGGAGCTTTACCTGTGCCAAATAAAGAAGCAGTAGAAAAAACGCAATTGTTGGGGCAGGCTTTAAATTGCAAAATTAATTCGGATTCGCGGTTTGATAGAAAGCATTATTTTTATCCAGATTTACCAAAAGGCTATCAGATTAGTCAGTATAAACAGCCTTTATGTGAAGGAGGCTTTGTTAATTTACCAAACGGAAGAAAGGTAGAGTTAGAGCGGATTCATTTGGAAGAAGATACTGCAAAATCCTTTCATGAGGGTGATATGACTTTAATAGATTTTAATAAGTCGGGAATGGCATTAATAGAAATGGTTACAACGCCTTCCATTTATTTTGTGGAGGATGCAGTTGAATACGCAAAGCAGATTCAGGAGATAGTGCGACATTTGGGAGTGG
>CAZHSR010000006.1:17786-29832 GCA_964535155.1 uncultured Candidatus Saccharibacteria bacterium | reverse complement strand
GAAAAGATCATTAAAAGTAGGGAAGCCCCTGCAAAACCTGCAGTGATAAGGTTGATGTTTTTCCTGAAATTTGTGTAAAAGGGATCTTGGGTTTGGGCATTTGCAACTTTTGCTGTTGCCACTGTCGCCGTTGCTACAGGGGTTTTTGCCCTTATTACTGTTGGCTTTGCAAGGGTCACCCTAGATGTTGGTCCCGCAACATTCACAATGGGCTTTTCAACAGGTATTGAATTTACTCTTGCCACTTGTGCCTCAACTTTTTCTCTGGCCAATTCCGCTTTCAGCCCTAAAACATCCTCTTCAAGATAGAATCTATAATTATTTTCTTCTTCTCTTTGGGAATTTATTTTTCCAGAATCTTCCAAGCGTCTTAAAGTAGAACTAGACACCCCCAGCAACTTGGCAGCTTTTCCTACAGTTATTCTATTGACATTGCTCTGGGCAGAATCCGTCATAATTTAATTTCTTCTCTTTAAGGTTTTCAAATGCTTTAAATAAGACATTTAACAAACTTATCAAATGTTATCTAAGTTCAAATAATCTGTCAATGAGTAAATGTTTGTTGCATTTGGGATTTTTCTCCTTTATATTTATACTTACTAAACTTATGCTGCCCAAAATGAATTTACACAAAATTTCTAAAACGCTGTTTCTCCTTTTATTATGGGGATTTTCTATTTCTTTGGTTTTTGGCGCCATTTTCTCTTCCAAAGTTTTTGCACAATTTTCTGGAATTTCCATAACTATTCCTTGGGGGACCCGTGAAGTAGAAGTAGGGGATATAGTTGCCATAAACGATGGGATTTTTGGATTAAGTAAAAAGGATTATGATGAAAACATTTATGGTGTTATAGCCATTGATGCAGCAATAGCACTGAACGATTTAACTTTGGAAGAAGGTCAATATGTGCGTGCCGTTTCATCGGGGGAGACTGATGTAAAAGTCTCTTCTATTAACGGCAACATTTCAGTAGGGGATTATATTACTAGCTCTTCCATTGAAGGGGTGGCGCAAAAAGCCGATGTTAGTGGATATGTTTTGGGAATTGCCTTGGCAGACTATTCTTCGGACGACCCTGACGCAGTGGGTAAAATTTTGACTCAACTTGATATTAAATCCGCTTATGTAGCTAATAGGTCACAAAAGAACCTTTTGCAATTTTTAAAAACTGGTGCAATGTCCCCAATTTTGAGTCCATTAACCACTTTTAGGTACTTGTTAGCAGCTCTGGTTGTTGTGGCCAGCTTTGTTGTAGGATTTTCATCGTTTGGCAAGATCTCTGGGAAAAGTGTTGAAGCAATGGGAAGAAACCCCTTGGCTAGTGGTGACATTAAATCTGCTGTAGTTTTTAATTTCATCTTTACATTTGGAATAATGATAGCTGGTATAGTAGTATCTTATTTGATTTTAGTTTTATGAAAGGTTTCTAAAAAATGTTTAATCTGCCCGCATACCCAACTTTAAACTATCTCCTTCCTTTAGGATTTGTAGTCTTTGTAGTATTGTTCTTTGTCTTTTTAGTCTTAAGTGTGGTCTTTGTAAGGATGCTAACCGAAGCCTCTGCCTTAAAAGAGACAAGTGCCCGCATTTACGAAGAAGCCCATTCCTCTTTAAATCAAGCTAGAGAACAGGCATTTAGTTTAATTACCGATGCAAATAAAGGTGCCGAAAAGATTTTGGAAGATGCAAATTATATGTCTCAAGAAATGTCGGAAAGAATTGATTCCCAAATGGAGGAAGTGGCACGGGAGGGGACTGAGTTTGTTGAAGAATCCACTGATAATTTGCTAAAGGCCCATCGTAAAGCTTTGTTGGAAGCCTCTAAAGGAAATATTACTTCTATGCGCACAGTTTCCGATGAATTTAGAAAAGAATTGTCTGGTGAAATTTTGGAATTTAGAAAAGGATTGGACTCCATTTCTACTGAAGCTCGTACAAAAATGGAAGAGGAGCTTGCCCATCACAAGGCTTTGCGAATTAAGACAATCGATGACGCGGTTTATAAAATTGTGGGAGATGCTGCTACTAAAATAATTGGTAGGTCCTTGAGTTTGCAAGATCATGAGGAGTTTATATTAAATGTTTTGGAGGAAGCAAAGGAAAAGGGAGAGTTTTCCTCTTCATAAGGGAACATTAAAGTATTATAGCTTAGATTTAAGCCAGAATGTAAAAAAAGATGACAAATGTACTAGACAAAATTAAAAATCAGAAAAATCTTGTTCAAAACCTACAGGATTCTTTGTTTGTGGCGTCAGGCCCTTCGGTGGAGGAGTTGCTTAAAAGCCCTGAATTTTTAGAGATTGCTACATATCTAAAGAGTAAAAAAATCCCTTTGGATGATAGCAAGGCCATTGATAAGGCGCTTAAAGAGTACAAAGCCACTATGACAAATTTACCAAAACTTCGGGTTGAAGTGGCTAGAAAAGACATAAATACGGAAAATTTGTTTAATTGGTTCTATGAAAATCTTATGAATCAAAAACTTTTTATATTGGATATAGATGAAAACCCAAATTTAATCGGGGGTCTAGTAGTTTATTGGCAGGGGAAGGTTGTAGATCTTTCGCTTAAGAAAAAGCTACAAAACTTTTATTTAAAGGAGGTACCACATGTATTTAGGTAAAAGCTTTGAGGCGTATGTCACAGAGACCAACGAAATAGGCTTTGTTGAATTGTTGCAGTACCCTTTGGTTGGAGTTTCTGGTCTGCCCCATGTATTTATTGGTGAGGTTGTAATTTTTGAAAATAATTCCCTGGGAATGATTTTTTCTTTAGAGACAGATACTGCTCAGGTTTTATTGTTGAGTAAAGAAGCTATTCCTGTGGGTTCTCGTGTCACCAGAACAACATTACCTTTACAGGTTTCTGTAAGTGAGTCCTTTGTTGGAGGATTTTTTAATTCTTTAGGTGGGGATTTATATGGCCATTATAAACCTGTTGAAAATGCGGAGTTAGTCCCAGTTTTTGCTGAAGCCCCTGATTTTTCTAAAAGAGTTAGCATTAAAGACCCTCTGGAGACAGGCGTTTCAATAGTTGATTTAATGGTACCTTTGGGTAAGGGGCAGAGAGAGTTAATCATTGGTGATAGAAAATCTGGAAAAACCGAGTTTTTACTTCAAGTGCTTTTATCTCAGATGCAACAGGGAAGTATTTGTATCTATGCCTCAATAGGAAAAAGTAAGTCAGATGTTCTTAATATTATGGATTTTGCCAAAAACAAAAGTATGTCAAATTCTGATAATTTTATTTTGATTGCATCTAGTTCTTCAGATAGCCCTGGTGAGATATATTTAACACCTTATACTGCCATGGCATTTGCCGAGTATTTTAGGGATAAAGGTCGTGACGTTTTACTCATATTGGATGACCTTAGTACACATGCTACATTTTATCGTGAAATGTCATTAATTGGTGGTAGTTTTCCTGGAAGAAATTCCTACCCTGGGGATATATTTTTCACTCATTCTCAATTATTAGAAAGAGCTGGGAATTTTAAGCAGGGAGAGAGCTCAACTGCTATAACCTGTTTACCAGTTGCAGATACAATAGAAGGAGATATTTCCGGTTATATTCAGACCAATCTTATGTCAATGACTGACGGACATATATTTTTTGATGAATCTTTGTTTGATTCTGGTCGCAGACCTGCTGTTAATACCTTTTTATCAGTAACTCGTGTGGGGCGACAGGTGCAGACAAAGTTACACAAGAGTCTTAATAGGGAACTTACAGGTTTTATGAATTTATTAAGAAAACATGAAAAATTTGTCCACTTTGGAGCAGAGCTTAGTGAGGGCATAAAAACTTCCCTAGAGACAGGAAAAAAATTGGAAGCATTTTTTAATCAACAACCTCGTTTTGTTTACCCCCAAAATATTCAGTATTTGTTATTTACTCTTCTTTGGGGAGGTTTAATTACTACTAAACAGGTCAGTAGTTTAAGATTTTTAGGGGAGAAGCTAGTGGATTCCTATACTCATGACAAGGATTTTAAATTATATATTGATGGCTTATTTATAAACGATATGGATTTTAACGATCTTTTATCTAAGGTTATGCAGGAACAAGCAAGTATTAAGGAAGTTTTAGGGATGTCCCAATGATAGATGTAAAAAAAGAAATAAATGAGCTTGGGAGTTTTAAGGAAATAGCTCAAACATATCAAGAGGTAGCGGCTTTAAGAATGCGCAAGATAAAGGATTTTGTTTTAAAGAACCGCGAATTTTTATCGGGACTAGCTACTGTTTTTGCTCGTGTAAAATTGTCATATGAGGAGGGACTAATAGAATTCCTTCGCTCTCAGGGAATAAAAAATGAGGAGCAACAACAGGAATACATTGAGAAAATGAATTTTACAGTAAAAAATGGAAGGGACGCCTTAATTTTTATTTCTGCAAATACTGGTTTATATGGTGACATTATAGCGCGTGTTTTTGATTACTTTTGTAAGCATATAGACAAAAAGTCAGACATTGTCATAGTTGGAAAAGTAGGAAGACTGCTATTTGAACAAAGATTTCCTGGAAAAGAGTATGCCTATTATGAAATTTCTGATAGAGCCCCCGAACCCGAGATAGTTAATAAGATGATGCACAACCTAGATGCCTATGAACATATCATAGTTTTTCATGGTGAATTTAAGGACATATTGAATCAAGTCCCTTCGCAGACGAGTGTGTCGGGTGATAGGTTGTCTTTAGAGGTTAAAGAGGACCTAAAAAGAATAAATTGTATTTTTGAACCAAATATTGAAGAGGTATTTAATTTTTTTGAAAAAGAAATAAAGACTACATTGTTTGATCAATCCATATATGAATCTTCTTTAAGTAAATTTACATCGCGTATGGTAAGTTTAGATAGTGCAACAAGTAATGCGGGTGAAAAATTGGAAAAATTAAAGTTACAACGAGATATTATAAAACATAGAAAGGCAGAAAAAGAAAAGAATACAACATTATCAAGTGTAGTTTTTGGAGCATAAATTTATGTCTAATTTGGATTTAAAAAATAAAGTAACAAATCCTTCGTCCGAAGAGGACGGTTTGAATGGGTCTGTGGGTAGCGTAGTGGGGATTAAAAAGCATGTTATTGAAGTAGAATTTTTGGAAGGAAGAAACCCTCAAATTCACGAAATTCTTAAGGGCGAAAAAGCAGATTTAATGGTATACAGATCGTCAGGAATTGGTAAGTTTTATTGCATTCCTTTAAATTCCACTGCTGATTTTCATCGTGGTTCAAAGGTTGTATGTACTGGCAAGACCATTTCTGTTCCTGCTGGTGATGCTGTTTTGGGTAGGGTTATTGATCCGCTTGGAAATGCCCGAGATGGTGGCGCCCCAATTGAATCTGATGTATATGTTGACATATATAAAGATACTATAGAGTATGACAATATATCAAACTCTAAGACAGTTATGCAGACAGGTATTAAGGTTTTGGACTTTTTTACCCCTTTGTTATTGGGAGGAAAAATTGGTTTATTTGGAGGAGCTGGTGTAGGTAAAACCATACTTTTGACTGAAATATTACACAATGTCATACACAAAGGTTCAAGAAATACAGTTTCCGTTTTTGCAGGTGTAGGTGAAAGAACTAGGGAGGGTCATGAATTATACAATGAGTTGGCGGAAAAGGATGTCTTAAGCAATACAGCTTTAGTTTTTGGGACAATGGGTGAAAGTCCTTCCAAAAGATTTTTGACAGCCCATGCAAGTGCATCTTTGGCAGAGTATTTCCGTGATGAGCAAAAGCGAGATGTCTTATTCTTTGTAGATAACATGTTTAGGTATGCTCAAGCAGGTAATGAGATCTCTCTGCTAACCAAGAGTATCCCTTCGGAAGATGGGTATCAACCTACACTAATGTCAGAACTTTCGGATATTCATGAAAGACTTGTCTCAACAAATGATGCAAGTATCACGACAATAGAGGCCATTTATGTGCCAGCTGATGACCTTTTGGACAGTGCGGTTCAAACTATTTTTAAATATTTAGATTCTGAAATTGTTTTGTCTAGAGATGTATATCAAGAAGGAAGGTTTCCTGCCGTGGACATTTTGTCATCAGATTCTAGTGCGTTAAGTCCAAATATTGTCACATCTTTACACTATAAAGTGGCCTTGGATACTCGAAGCCTTTTAAAGCAAGCTCAATCCTTGGAGAGAATAGTCTCTTTAGTTGGGGAGGCGGAATTAAACGAGGAAGATAGAACCTTGTATCAAAGAGCTCAAAAGATTAAGAATTACATGACACAAAATTTCTTTGTCACATCTAAGCAGACAGGTAAGGAGGGTGCTTATGTGCCTTTGGAGACTACCGTGGCAGATGTAAAGGATATTTTGGATGGGAAGTGTGACAAAATTAATTCAGAAAAGTTTTTATTTATTGCGGGTTTGGACTCCATTCAGGAGTAGTGTAAAACTGAGATAATATATGTCAAAGAGTCGTAAGGATATAGAGGGAAGAGATTTAGAGCTTCGCGTTTCCATTAGAAACCGAAGAAAAGTGTTATTTGATGGCACTGCATTTTCAGTTAGCTCTTTTAATTCTGTGGGCGAGTTTGCAGTTCTTCCTCAACATGCTAATTTTATTTCTTTAGTAAAGGATAAAGTTATTTTAGATAAAGGCACTCCAAACGAGGTAGCGTTTGACATAGAAACAGGTTTAATTAGTGTGGATGAAACAGGTGTCAATATTTATGCAGGAATAAGTAGTGGGGGAGACTTGTTGCAGAAATAGTTTTCTTCCCGCGCCTCGTGCTTAACTTTTTTAATTTACAACTCAACTTCAACCGCTTTACCCATTGTAGTTTTCACAAAAACAGACTTAATAAAAGTAGGTTTAGCTTTAGCTGGCTTATTTTGTCTTAAAGTGGTCACTAATTTATGTAGATTCTCCTCCAATTTCTCATTTTCCCAAGAAGCTTTTCCAATAATTGTATGAATAATTGGTGCATTTGCTTCCAATCGTACTTCCATTTGTCCTAGCTTAAAGTTTGCTACAGCCTCTTCCACTTTTTCTGTTACTGTACCGCTCTTTGGATTTGGCATTGCGCCAACAGGCCCTAAAATCCCAGCAACTTTGGCAACTTTTGGCATAAATTTAGGCTCGGTAATTAAAATATCAAAGTCTTTTCCTGCTACAAGTTCCCCTTTTTCTATTTTTTGTATGTCAGATTCTGCCAAATTTAAGTCAGCACTTTCAATTTTATTGCTAGCAAAAACTGCTATCCTTTTAGTTTTACCCGTCCCATGGGGAAGTGTGGTTGTGTATCTTACATTTTGACCTTTTTCCAAGTCTAGGTTAATGTGTGCTTCCACAGTGGCCTCAAATTTTTCTTTGGATTTGGCTTTAATTTCTTTAATTGCGTCTTTTGTGTTGTATTTCATATTATTTCTTAACTTTTACTCCCATGGAATTTGCTGTTCCTTCAATAATTTTCATAGCCTGTCCTATGTCATTAGTATTTAAATCTGGCATTTTAATCTTTGCAATCTCCTCCAAGTCCTGTTGAGATAATTCTCCTACTTTGTCTTTGTTTGGCAAACTAGATCCCTTTTTCTGGCCTAATTTCTTCAAAATCAAAGAAGTAGAAACTGGAGTTTTGGTTTCAAAATCAAACGATCTGTCCTGATAAACGTTTAAAACAACAGGAATTAAATCATCGCCCATCTTTGCAGTTTTAGCATTAAATTGCTTACAAAATTCCATTAAAGGAACTCCATGCTGTCCTAAAGCAGGTCCTACTGGAGGGGCCGGTGTAGCCTTTCCTGCAGGTATATTAAGCTTAACTATTGCCTTTAATTTTTTAACTTTTTTTGCGTTTGTTGCCATTTTATGTCCTTTGTATCTTTATAAATTAACTACTTGTGTGAAATCTAATTCAACTGGAGTTTCTCTTCCAAAAACATTAACCAAAACTTTAACTTTTCCTTGTTCGTCATTAACTTCCTCAACCTTACCGAGGAAGTCAGCAAAAGGACCTTCCAAGATTTTAACCGCATCTCCCACCGAAAATTTTGCTTCAAAAGTGGGCTCTTCAACCTCCATAAAATTCATAAGAGCCATTACTTCTGACTCTGGAAGGGCTGTTGGCGTGTTTCCCGTACCTACAAATCCTGTAACGCCTTTTATTCCACGAACCACATGCCAAGTGATGTCATTTACTTCCATTAGGACTAAGACATATCCAGGAAACAATCTCTCATCCACGGTCTTTTTTCTTCCTTCAGTTACGACAATTTTTTTCTTCTGAGGAACCATTACTTTAAAGATCTTATCAGTATATCCGCCTAGTTGTACTCTTTCGGTTAGGGTCTGTGCCACTTTGTGCTCATTTCCTGAAAAAGTATGAACAACATACCATTTTGCCATAGGTGTAGGCTCATCGGTTGAGATTACTATAATATTTTCTTCCATTTTAGTTGACATTTTTACTTATTTTAAACTTATTAAAAGTGCCATGCCTTCTTTAAAGACATAGTCCATTCCTAGCACTATTATGCCGACGCCAAAACTAACACCAATTACATAAGCAGTCAAGCGGATTGTCTCCTTTTTTGACGGCCATTCAACTTTTTTAAATTCGGCTTTTGACTTGCCAAAAAATTCAATTAAACCTTTCACGGAAGAATTTTATCACATTTATTGGGAAGGTGTTAGAATGTTGGGGTGAAAACCCCAACCGAAGTAGATAACAGCAAAAACTCTGACGCAATCTTTGACCTTATTCAGGAGGAAGAGTCTCGTCAGAAAAGCGTTTTACGCATGATTCCTAGTGAAAATTATGTTTCTGCAAATGTATCTCTTGCGGTTTCTTCTTGTCTTGGAAACAAATATTCCGAAGGGTACCCAAAAAAAAGGTATTATCAAGGCCAAAAATTTATTGATGAAATTGAGCTTTTGGCAATAGATCATGCAAAAAAGGTTTTTGGAGTTCCCCATGCAAATGTTCAGGCTTATTCTGGGTCTATTGCAAATGCAGCGGTTTACTTTGCCCTTTTGGAGCCAGGTGACACCATAATGGGAATGGCTTTGGATTCCGGTGGGCATTTAACGCATGGTTTCCCAAAAATTACTTTTTCTGGTAAGTACTTTAACAGCATTTCCTATACGGTAGGGGAGGATGGATTTTTAGATTACGCAAAAATTAGGGATTTGGCTTTGCAACACAGACCGAGGTTAATTATTTCGGGAGCAAGCGCATATCCAAGAGGAATAGATTTTGACAAAATAGGACAAATCTCCGCCGAAGTTGGCGCTTATCACATGGCAGATATTTCTCACATTGCAGGGTTGGTAGCCACTGGCGCCCACCAATCTCCAGTGGAATTTGCCGATATTATAACCACAACCACTCATAAAACTTTGCGAGGCCCAAAAGGGGCTTTGGTAATGGCTACAGAGCGTGGGTTAGAAAGTGACGCGGATTTAGGTGTAAAAATTGATAAAGCGGTTTTCCCAGGGATGCAAGGTGGCCCTCACATGAACAACATTGCCGGCATTGCTGTTGCCCTGCAGGAGGCCATGTCTTCGGAATTTTCCCAATATATTCAGCAAGTGGTTTTAAATGCCGAAACTTTGGCAACAAAACTTTTAGAAAAAGACTTTTCTCTTGTCACTAAGGGCACAGATAACCACTTAATTTTAATAGACATCCGCAACAAAAACCTGGATGGGTGGTTGCTGGCTTGGGCTTTGGAATACGCTGGGATAATTGTAAACCGCAACGCCATTCCATTTGATCCAAATCCTCCGTTTTATCCGTCCGGAATTCGGTTGGGGACACCGGCAATAACTTCCCTTGGGATAAAGGAAAATTCCATGGAGAAAATTGCTCAATGGATGGATGCCATCACAAAAATTGCGCAGTCACATTTGGCACAAAAAAAGCTTGAAGTAGGGGACTTGGATAAAAATTCTCGCCAAGACTTAAAATTGGCTTTTTCCAAGGATCCGGAGATTTTGGCAATAGCTGGGGAAGTAAAAAAACTCTGCACTAAAGCCCATCCAATGGTATAATGCCTAACAATGCTTTTTAGTTTACTATTTTCAAATCCCATGCTCTTCTTCTTACTAGTGTCCGCTTTAATTTTGTCACTTTCCCTACATGAGCTGGCGCATGCCTTTGCTGCTTACAAATTAGGTGATCCAACGGCAAAAATGTCGGGAAGGCTAACTTTTAATCCTTTGGCGCATTTGGACCCAATGGGCACAATGCTTTTGTTGGTAGCTGGATTTGGATGGGCAAAGCCTGTTCCAGTAAATTCTTTAAATTTGTCTAACCCAAGAAGAGATTTGGCAATAATTTCATTTGCGGGACCTTTGTCCAACTTTGTCCTAGCAGGAATTTCGGCTTTGTTACTTGGTTTAATTGGTTTTTCTGGCGGCATTTTTACAGGAATTTTAAGTTCTTTTTTGTATTATTTTGCCTTTTACAATGTAGGACTAGGCATTTTTAATCTTTTTCCAGTAGCCCCATTGGATGGATTTAAAGTTGTTTCCGGAATTTTACCTAGGAATTTATCTTATCAATGGGAACAACTAGCCTCGTATGGAATATTTATTTTACTTTTTTTAGTTTTAACCAATTCGTTGGGAAGAATCCTGTTCCCATTAATGGGCTTATTCTTGGGATTTTTTGGCATTCCATTTTAAATTTTTTTGCAAATTTTGAGGTTTTGATATAATTAGTACACGAGAGGGTATATAGTCTCTCTTGCGTCCTGGTGTGTGCGGGAAAAGCTGAAAAAAGGTGCAAATTTCCCAACGCCCTAAATAAAGGGACTCGCAGTTTTTGGAAGTAAAGCTCCAAAACAGAGACCCATACTATAACTAGGGAATTCTTCGTTCAGCTGACGGCACATCGGGAATGAATTTATTTTAGAAACTCAAATCTAAAGAAGGCTCCGCTGGAAGGCGGGGTCTTTTTTTTCTTTTGGGGTTTTAAGTGGGGATTGTGAGGGAAGGTTTTTTGATGTATGAAAAATTTTCCTAAAGAAAGGAAAAAGCAGATCCCTGAAAAATCCCAAGGATCTGCTTGTAAAAATTCTTACTTTTGGTTCATTTGGTCAGCGGTTGTTTCCGCATCGCTTTTGGAGTCAAACTCCGCAGCCTGTACAAGGCATTTGGTCCTTCCTCCGCCTCGTTTCAAGTAAAAAGTGCCGTTTACCCTTACCACATGGATGCGTTTTCCATTTCGTGACGCCGTTCCTGCTTGGTATTTCATTTAGATCTCGCCCCCTTTTTTTGAAGTATCTGCTCAACCCCAGCTGATAAGGCTCTGCCCTTTGCGGCTTTTCGCGCTAAATGCTTTTCGTTGGGTCGGTATGTCCGCCCTACGAAAATCTTTTTTTGATGGTCATAAATTCTATGGCCACCCCTTACTGGTTTTACTTCAAATCTGCCTTCTACTGGCTCCACGGTCACTTTTTCCACCTCCACAAGATTTTTTGAGAAACTGCTCTGGATGAGAAACATACAAAAAAATCTTGCCTATGTCAAGCAAAATCGATTAGAGAGTTTTTGTCACATCGCCCAACCTTTTCCCTTTACAATATGGTAAACTGCATACATGCAAATTTTTGATGGAAAAGCACATGCCAAAATCCTTGAAGAACAAATAAAAAGCTTTCTGGAAATGAATCCAAAATTTACAAATGTCAGTTCCGCTAATGAAACTCCAAAGCTGGGAATAGTTCAAATAGGGGAGAATCCTGCCTCAAAAACCTATGTCAATTTAAAAAAGAAGTTTTGTGACTCCGTTGGAATTTGTGTGGAAGTTTTGTCATTAAATGACACTCTTTCTGATGATGAGATATTTAAACATGTGGAGGTATTCTTTTCACGACAAGAAATTTCTGGTGGGATAATTCAGCTTCCATTACCAAGACCAAGTTTAGAACCTGTTTTAGGGATAATCCCTGTAGAAAAAGATGTAGATTTGCTTTCACCAGAGAGCAAACGCAAATTTTATTCTGGGGATTTTAGCAAACTTCCTCCTACAGTAAGAGCCTTTGATTACTTTTTAAACCAAACCGAATTAGA
>CAZHSR010000006.1:0-17776 GCA_964535155.1 uncultured Candidatus Saccharibacteria bacterium | reverse complement strand
GTGGGGTATGGCGAATTGGTTGGAAAACCTATTGCTCATTATTGCACTGTTTCGGGATACGACACAGAGGTAATTGGCTATTACGAAAACCAAAAACACTTGGATTATCAGGTGGTAGTTTTAAGTGCTGGAATCCCTTACCTAGTGGATCCGCAAAATTTGGAAAAAAATACTTCGGTAGTGGATTTTGGATATTCAAAATTAGCCGAAAAGACAGTGGGGGACTTGAATATGAGTAAAAATGTTGACCATTTGGGGTTTATTTCCCCTTCTGTTGGGGGAATGGGACCTTTGGTAATAAGATTCTTGGTTATGAATTTCTTGGGTATCTAAATTTTGGCAACAAAAAGCGGACCCGTAGGTCCGCCTTTGTTTATTCTTGCGTTCCAAAGAACGAAAAAATTAAGCTTTAGGTCTTGCTATATCGACCTTTAATGCTCTTCCTTCTACCTCTTTGTTATTCATAGCTTCTTGTGCAGCTTTGGCTTCTGCCTCGCTGGAATATTCTACAAATCCAAATCCTTTGCTACGGCCAGAATCTCTGTCCATAATAACGGATGCTGAAACAACGTTACCAAAAGGAGCAAATAATGCTCTTAATGAATCGTCTCTCATGGAGTAGGGAAGATTTCCTATATATAATTTCACTTAATATTCACCGCCTTTTAATTTTTCTGTTGAGCTTTTCAGGATGATTTTCACTTTCAATGATTGGATTCTGAATAGAGTCTTACAGTCCGTGCTTTCTAGGCACTTTAATTTCGTACATTGGAAGTGAGTGTAGCAGGTTTTATGGGGTTTGTCACCTAATTGGTCTCTAGCATTATCTAATCTTTTATTAAGTCCTGCCGAAGTTGCTAGTTCCATTTCCCAAATATGTTATAATTAACCAAAATGGGAAACAGAATATCATATTTAGAATTTAATAAAGCCTTTAAAAGCTATCCAATAATCTCTACTAGAGCAGTACAAAAGGTTTTTCCTACTCTAGATCCTAGAAGACTTTACGAATGGAAGGAAAGAGGCTTAATAAAAAGTATATCCAAGGGTTTTTATGTTTTTGAAGACACCCCAATCGATGAATTATTCCTTTACTACACTGCAAATTATATATATGCTCCTTCCTACATTTCTTTGCATTCTGCTCTAAATTGGTATAATCTTATACCAGAATTCGTTCCTCATTTAACTAGTGTAAGCACAAAGAAGACCACTACTTTTGACACTCATCTCGGTAGATTTGTTTATTTTTCGTTAAAGGAGGACCTTTTCTTTGGCTATGATTTACTTCAAAACTTTGGAAAAACCCCCGATATTAGAATTGCGACCCCAGAAAAGGCTTTGTTAGACCTCTTCTATTTAAACCCCGATTTAAATAGTAAGTCACATTTTGATGAATTGCGTCTAAATACACACTTATTAAAGGAAAAGCTAGATCTAGACTTACTGGATTT
Organism: uncultured Candidatus Saccharibacteria bacterium; assembly: GCA_964535155.1. Lineage (GTDB taxonomy): Bacteria > Patescibacteriota > WWE3 > UBA101185 > UBA10185 > JAGPFW01. Next base: position 16,322 of record CAZHSR010000006.1, on the reverse strand, counting down.
GTATTTAACTCGGTTTAACAATGCTGCCCTTTTGCAAAGAGTATTAATTTTTAAGGAATTTTTAAAAAATGCTTAATCTACAAAATATTAAAAAAAATTATCCAGAAAATCTTCAATCATTTGATAGGTTTCTGTTAAAGGAGTATTTGCAGTACAAAATACTTCAAATTATTTTTGGCTCAGAATATGGAAAAGGTCTGTGCTTTTTAGGGGGTACTGCTCTTAGAATTGTATACGAAAGTAACAGGTTTTCTGAAGACCTAGATTTTGACAATTTTTCTCTGGAGCCTAAAGACTTTGAGGATTTAATAAATATTGTGAAAAAGAGCTTGTCTCTTGAAGGATATTCGGTAGAGACCCGCACTGTTTATAAAGGAGCTTACAGGTGCTATTTAAAGTTCCCAGGGTTATTAAATACTTTAGGACTTTCGGGATATGCAGATGAGAAAATTCTTGTCCAAATAGATACCGTAAAACAACCGTATAAATACGAATTTTCACATTTTTTGCTAAACAAATTTGACATTTTCACCCAGATTAATGTAGTCCCTTCGGATATATTGTTGTCCAAGAAAATTTGTGCTGCATTAGGGAGAAAAACTCCAAAGGGAAGGGATTTCTTTGACATTGTTTATTTATTTTCTTTTACTAAGCCTGATTATGACTATTTAAGGGCAAAAGAGGGGATTGCAAATGTGGGGGCGTTAAAGAGTCGTTTATATTTGCTGTTGGAAAAGGTTGATATTAAGGCATTGGTTAGTGATGTAGAGCCTTTTCTTTTTAATTCTGCTGACGGTCAGAGGGTTTTGTTATTTAAGGAGTTTTTGGAGCAATTGGAAGGGTAGGGGATTTTGGTTTTTTAGATTTGGATGTGCCAAGGGAATGGCAGGGGCGAGAGGAATTGAACCCCTATTGACTCTTTTGGAGAGAGTTGTGTTACCGTTACACTACGCCCCTATATGCTTTAATTTTTTATCAATTCTCTGGAGCCCACTTGCAGAATCGAACTGCAGACCTACTCCTTACCATGGAGTTGCTCTACCATCTGAGCTAAGTGGGCCTGTTTTTCTCTATGTATAAAAAGTTCTTGCAGAACTTTTTTGGTGCCGGGAGCAGGATTCGAACCTACGTAGGCATAAAGCCGACTGTTTTACAGACAGTTCCGTTTGACCGCTTCGGTATCCCGGCGCACTTGGTTGCTAAAGATTATTTTTCCATTATAGCAATTGGATGGAGCCAGAGGTGGGAATCGAACCCACAACCTGACGCTTACAAAGCGCCTGCTCTACCATTGAGCCACTCTGGCAAAGTTTTTGGTTTTCTAAGTGCTGTACAAAAGTTATGCTTTAGAGTTTTAAATCCGCTTACAGCCTTTGTACTGGACTCCAAGATTTTATCACAATTTTTGCGATGGGTGGTTTTTGCAAATGTAACTCGCTTGTTTTGGCTTATTGTAGCTATGGGTTGCTTTTTATTCCTAGTTTGATATACTTTGGTTTATCCAAGCGGGACAGCAAACCGCTATCAAAATTCAAAGTGAGGAGGTATGAAGGAAATGGCACGAGATAAGAAAGATCCGCGGAAGGGTGACAAACGTACAAGGAAGAGGGAGGAAGATGGAGCCACTCTTCATCAGGTTTTTGATGGGAAGGCATGGGTGACCCGTCGGGTTGTACACCCAACTCCTGCAAAACCATTAAGAAGTGGCGCTTGTCCAAACTACGCTTGTCGCCAGGCGTCTCACTAAGTACTTTGGTACACAAGAACCACAACTCATCGTTGTTCTTGTGTACCATCATCTCGTGTTTCCCAAAGAAAATCTCCACAAATTTTCCCCCAACCACCAAACCTTTGACACCCCCTCCGCTTTATGCTTTAATCCCCGTGTTATGTCCAAAATCTGTGATATTTGCCAAAAAACTTATAACAAAGGAAATCTCGTCCCTAGAGGGATAGGTAATCGTGTTACAAAAAGAACTGGTCGCCATCAAATGGCTAACCTAAGAAATAAAAATCTTGTTATTGGGGGCAAAAAAATTCGTGCGACCGTTTGTGCTTCTTGTTTAAAGCGCTTAAAAAAGGATGGTGTAATTAGCTCAAGCGTCCCTTTTACTCCTGAAAATACTAAATAAATTACTTTTCGCAGTATCCATTTACAAAACTTTTCCAATCTGTTTGCTTTTTTCCTTCTACTTGAACTGTTTCTGGGGTCAACTTTCCTTCTTCCATTTTTGCAGAGAAAATCTTAATCATTAAATTTTTATTAATCGAAGGCTTTAGTACGCAAATCTCAGCCTTTTCTAATTCTCCCAAACTTGTCCATGCAATTGGCCATGGATTAAATGCCCTAATCTTGGCTTCCACTTGTGGAGCGGTTTCCTCCCAATTTATCCTTGCATCTTCTTTATAAATATATGTACTTTTTGGATGGGAAGGGGAGTAGTAAAAAGTTGCTTCTTCTCGTTGTTGTGGCTTAATTTCTAATTCATTTTTTGCATATTTTTTTATTACATCTGGAAGTTCTTCTGCTGCCAATTCAAATAGTTTTTCATACAGCTCTCCCGATGTTTCTGTGCCGTTTAGGGGGTAGGGGATTTGTAAAATTATGTCTCCAGCATCAAGTTCTTTTACCATTTGGAGAAAAGTTATACCCGTTTTGGTGTCTTTGTTTATAATAGCAGCCTGTACAGGATTGGCTCCTCTGTATTTGGGTAGCAAAGAAAAGTGTATGTTGATAACGCGATTCTTAAAATCCTTTAAAATGCTATCAGTTATTATAAAGCCAAAATCAGCCACTATTATCAGGTCTATTTCCTTATTGATAAGTTCTGTCAACAAAGCCTTTTCTGATTCCTTAAATTTTTCAATTTCAAAAACGGGAATGTTATTTTCTGTTGCCCATTGCTTTACTACAGTTGGCTTTTCTTCTTGAGAGCGTCCCACAATTCGGTTGGATTTAGTGACGCATAGAGAAAGGTCAAAATTCTTATGCAGTGCTTCTAAAATCGGCTCTGACCTGTTTGAAGTTCCAAAAAACGCTACTTTCATGTTTTAAAATGCTTCCCTGTTAAAAAACTCCTCAGGTACAACTTTTCCAATAACCTTATTTGTAAACAAAATTCCGTTTAAGTGGTCAATTTCATGTTGAATCACACGAGCAAAAAATCCCGTGGCATTAAGCTTTTTAAACTTTCCTTTTTCATCCTGATATGAAATCTTAATTTTTAATGGTCTTTTTACATTTCCATATTGGCCAGGGACGCTAAGGCAACCTTCCCAGTCAATGTCGGTTGCTCTTGAATACGAAAGGATTTTTGGATTTATAAGAACTGTTTCTTTAAAAACCTCTGTGTTAATGGTAGGTTTGTCATCATTTAGCAACCCTATTTCATCGCCATCTTCGGCTTCCTCAAAATCCCTTACAACACAAATACTTTGAGAAATCCCCACCTGATTGGCAGAAATGCCCGCCCCTTCTGGCTCACGGGCAGCATCCAAAGTATCTTGCATATTCTTTATTGTCTTTTCTAAAGCCTTTCCAAAATCTGTTACCCTTTGAGTTTTTTTATTCAAAAAAGGATTTGGAACTGTGACTATTGGTAAAACTGCCATAGCCTTATTTTATCACAACAAAGGGATTTTTTTGTAAAAGCCCCTTTGATAAGCCAAATTCTCCTTTTTTTAATGACTTTCCATTATGTTAAACTCAATTCACCATGTTGGAAAACTTAATTAGCAAAATAACCTATGATATAGCCCTAGACCTTGGCACCTCTTCAATTTTAGTTTATGTAAAAGGAAAGGGGATTATTGTAAACGAACCCAGCGTTATTACGCTTCACAAAAAGACGAAACAGGTTCTGGCAATAGGGGAGGAAGCCAAAAAAATGATAGGTAAAACTCCTCAAAATTTAGAGGCTATTAGGCCTTTAAAAAACGGTGTTATTTCTGACTTTTATGCCACCGAAAAACTTTTGTCCCACTATGTCACACTTATAAATAATTTACCTAGTAAATTTCCCAAATATCCCAAGCCAAAAGTCGTAATTGGAGTTCCTTCTGGATTAACTTCTGTAGAAAGAAAAGCCGTGGTTGACTCGGCTTTAAGTGCTGGTGCAAGAAAAGCTTTGTTAGTGGAAGAGCCTATGGCTGCAGCAATTGGAGCAGGTCTCCCTGTAAAAACTGCCACAGCTAATATGATTGTTGACAGCGGGGGAGGCACTACTGAAATTGCCGTCATTTCGCTGGGAGGGGTAGTTTTAAATAAATCCATAAAAATTGCGGGCGATCAGTTGGATCAAGATATTGTAAATTATGCCCGTCAAAAATATAACCTTTTGTTAGGGGAAAAAACAGCAGAAGAGTTAAAGCAAAAATATGGTACTGCCACAGAAATTTTGACTTCAAAAAGCAATGTTCCCGATAAATTTGTGTTTCAAGGACGGGACCTAAAGACAGGCCTACCTCGTTCCATTACAGCGCCCTCCTCCGAATTACGGGAAGCCCTTAAAGGTTCTTTGACCCAGATTATCAACGCCATAAAGGATGTGATAGAATCCACTCCTGCCGAGCTTATGCCTGACATTTTGAAATCCGGGATTACATTGGCTGGTGGAACCTCTTTGTTAACAGGGTTACCCAAATTAATCTCTTCCGAAATAAATGCCCCCGTAAAAGTTGCTAATGACCCTGTTTCCTGCGTGGTAAGAGGTTGTGCCAACTTATTGGATGACTCAAATCTTTTGGAGTTGGTGCGTATAAAATAGCATGAGATACCTTTTAATAAGTATTGCCATTTTAATACTTTCCTTTCTTAACTTTTTTCAACCTGTTCAGGATGTTAGTATTTTTTTGTTAAATCCGTTGCAAAAGGTTTTTCATTCTGCTGGAGTAGGTATGTCAAAATATGCCAAATTTTTTGCAAATATTTCCTCAATTTATGAGGAAAATCAGGATTTAAAGGAAGAAATCCTTGTTTTGCAAAATGAAATTGTATCTAGAAATGCTCTTATTGAGGAAAATCTTGCTGTTGTAGAGCATTCCGCGGAATTTGAAGACATTTCATATCATTTAATTGCCAATTTATTGGGTAATCCATCTGATCCAACAAAGTCCGTGATGTACATAGATAAAGGTTCTAGGCAAGGTGTTGCCCTAAACTCTCCTGTGATTTATAAAAATAACATTGTAGGTAAAGTCACATCGGTTAGTGTTGGCAGATCTCAAGTGACTTTGTTATCTTCCCCTCAAATAAGCGTTTCGGTAAAGAATATTAGTTCCAAGACTCCTTTGGAAGGGATTGTCACTGGAGAATTTGGGATAGGGTTAAAGTTGGAAAGAATTCTTCAAAGGGAAGAGTTAAAAGTTGGGGATGTCTTTGTGACCTCAGGAAAAGATGGGGTTTTTCCTCCAGATATAGTTGTTGGAAAAGTAACTGAAATATATTCTGTCCCAACGGAGCCTTTAAAAAGTGCTAGGATAATGCCTTTAATAGAAATTGATAAACTGACCAAAGTATTTGTTTTATTGGAGGAGATAGAATGAATTGGAAGGAAAAAATCACATTAAGTTTAATTTCTATTTTTCTGGTCCTTTTGGAAAAAAGCTTTCTTCCAGCATTATTTAGCTCGTCAATTCCAGTGTTAGTTTTTTGCTTAGGTATAGCTTTTATATCAATCGGCAAAAATAATCCGGGAATTTTCGTTGCCTTTACTGGTGGCATTTTTCTAGACATCTTATCGCAAGGTCTTGTAGGTACAAGCTCAATTCTGCTCCTGACTCTGTTCTTGGTGACAAATTATGTCAAGGAGCGTTTATTAGATAATTTTATTTTATATTTAATGGTCACATTAATATTTTCTTTATTATGGAGCGAGATTTTCCTATCCCTGCCGGGAAATGAGTTTTTATCTTTTACAATTTATAACTATTTATCGTTTTTAGTCTTTTCTTATTTAATTAAAAAAGTATATGGATCAAAATATCTTTGATTTTGTAACTGCTGGAAAAAGGAATCGAGGTGGGCTTGTAAAAAAACTTGCAAGCGTATTAAATGTAAGTAAAAAACCTTCCCAAAACCTTTCAGAAAAGGTTTTTGATAATGTTAATCCTTACCTAAAATCAACCGATTCCGCGGAAGACTCTTCCCCAAAAACACCCTCTGCAAAAAATTCCCCAATATTTTCTTATGTAATTCTCTTTTCTTTTTTAATAATTTTTTCATTATTCCTCTTTATTTTTAGAGCCTTCTCCTTGCAAGTATTAAAATCTTCGGAATACAATTTGTTATCTCAAAAGAACCGTACCAGAAGTTATGAAGTCCCCGCACCTAGAGGTGTTATATACGATAGAAACGGTAAAGTAATTGCCCAAAATCAACCCAACTTTAATTTAGTTTTGAACCTGCCCTTGTGCTCCATAGGCGAAGATACCTCCCTCTGTGAAAGGATTGTTAATGAAGTTTTTGTAGAACTTTTGTTAGAAGAAAAATCGGAAATCCTAAAAGAGATTAAGGAAGGTCAAAAAGAAAGCATTGTAATTGCCAAAAATCTTAAAAAAGATCAAATTCTAGCCATTGAAGGCCGTGGATACCCCGCTGTTGACATACTTTCCTTCCCTTCCAGAGATTACCTCTACAGCAACGAATTTGCGCACTTAATTGGATACACAGGCCTTTCTAGCAAAAGTATTTCGCCTGTTATAGAAGGAAAAACTGGAATAGAAGCCTTTTATGACGACTCTTTAAAAGGAGTTTCTGGAAAAAGGCTTGTTCAAGTTAATTCCAGAAATGAAAATATTGCCGAATTTGACACGCAAGATCCAGTTTCTGGAAAAAACATTAGCTTATTTGCTGACATAGGTTTACAACGATTGTCATATGAACTTTTGAGAGAAACGGTAGATGGAATTCCCGTTTCTTTTTATGACGATGTAGAAGTTGAAAAAGCTCAAGAATACATTGAAGGCTTTTCAAAAAAGGCAAACGCAGGAGTTGTTGTTGCCCAAGATCCTCAAACTGGTGGTATTTTGGCTTTGGTAAGCTATCCTTCTTTTGATGCGCAAAAAATGGTTTCTGGTGTTACAGCAAAAGAGTTGCAGGAAATGGAAGCATTAGGTCCCTTCCCATTTTTTAATCGAGCCATTGGAGCCAGTTATGCCCCAGGTTCCACATTTAAGCTTGTTATGGCATCCGCTATTTTGGAAGAAAAGATTGCAACTCCTACCCAAACTATTTTTGACCCCGGTTACATTGAAGTAGCAGGTTATACATTTAAAAACTGGAAATTAGATGGGCATGGTCTTGTGGACTTATTAAGAGCTCTTCAAGTGAGTAATGACCCCTATTTTTATATTATGGGAGGTGGTTATGACGGTATTAGAGGTTTAGGTATAGACCGCATCAACAAATGGTCAAAAAAGTTTGGGTTTGGTACAAAAACTGGAATTGACCTCTTTGGCGAAGTTACTGGATTTGTGCCAGATTCTTCTTATAAAGACTGGTATTTGGGTGACACTTATATAACTTCCATTGGGCAAGGGGACTTCCTGGCAACCCCACTACAGGTTAATTTAATGACTAGCTATTTTGCAAATGGAGAAGAGTTATTAAGCCCTAGAGTAGTTAAATCCATTGAAGAAAAAGAAACTAAAAGGGAAGTGTTAGCAAAGGATTTGGTCTTCCTAACAACTTTAGCCACAGTCCGGGAAGGAGTTTTGCGAGCAGCTTCCCCTGGAGGTACAGGTTATCCAGTTTATGATTTTGCACAAAAACATAATGGAGTTGTAGTAGCAGGGAAAACAGGGACTTCTGAATATATCGACTCCAAAGGAGAATATGGGACTCATGCAATGTTTACTGCTTGGGCTCCTTATGAAGACGCAGAAATTGTTTTAACCGTTTTCCTTGAGGGTGGGGGATCGGGGGCTCATGATGCGGCTCCAATTGCACGAAAGCTTTTGGATTATTGGTTTGAGCAGTAGTTTCTTTACCCGTGCTATAATCCAAAAATGAAATATACAAAGCCCACTACTAAAGTTCTCCAAAAAATTCTGGATATTTGCCAAGACTCAAAAGAAATCTTTATAACAAGCCACATAAGCCCCGATGACGACTCCATCTCTTCCGTACTCTCTCTCTATTATATGTTGTCCCGTTTATACCCCCAAAAGAAGCTACAAGTAGTTTATTCTGGCGAAAGACCAAAAAGATATGACATTTTTACCAACGCCGAAAAAATTCAATATTCCCCAGATATAACGCAAATTTTGCCCTCAGAAATTGACCTTTTAATAGTATGTGACGGAGAAGCTTATCATAGATTTACCGCCCATCCCGATGTTTTGCGACCAAGAATCAAGAATTCCATTTGCATAGACCATCACAAATCTCCCACTGCAGAAAGACATACTTTGTCATTAATAAATTCGGTTTCCTCTTCTACAGCCGAAATGATTTATCGCTTATTTTTTATGAAGAACCGCCCATCCGAGTTGGCTTCACTTCAACTAACAACAGAATTAGCTGAACTTTTTATGTTAGGAATTCTTGGTGACACAGGAAATGTCTCCTTTTTAAAGCCAAATCAAACTGGAACTTTGGATGTCATAAAAGCTTTAATGAAAGCTGGAAATATTGAAATTCAAGAGTTTCAAGGGAGATACGGCGCCATTTCCAAGCGAGTTTTTGACTTAATTGCCATTTTTGCCACAAATACAAGCTTTCACAAAAGATCTGATGGGCATGACTTTCAAGTAAGCTACATAGATTGGGATACAAAAGAAGCTGGGGATTATTCAGATTTAGAGGTTGCGGAAGCCAGTGGGATTTATGCGGGACATTACATTCGCAGATTAGAAGGCTACAAATGGGGTTTTATTTTAACCCCAAGAGGAGAAGGGGATTGCAGGATTTCCTTTAGATCTCTACCCGGGAGTATAAATGTGCGAAAAATAGTTGAAGATATGGGAATTGGCGGTGGACATGACCGTGCTGCTGGAGGTGGATTTAAAAAGGCGGATTATGCGGGGGAAAATGGGTTGGTTTCTGTGGGGGAGAGTAAGGAAAGGGTTTTGGCTTGGCTGGAGGCGAATACTCTGGAGATTTCTTAGGATTTCTTTAGCAATATTCTATTTAAAATAGACACAAAAAATTCCATTGCGAAAGTAAAAACATCCATTTTTGATACTAAAAATTGATCAAAATTCTATTTAAAATAGAAAATGGGGCATGTATTAACATAACAAAAATTGTTATAAATAATACGAGTGGGGGTGACCTTTGGTAGGTACGCAGTAATCGACACTCTGCTTTTGCGGGTTCGAATCCCGTCACCTCCACCACAGAAAAAGTCAAATTCCTTTAGAAAGTGCTTGACAAGTTCTAATTTGGGTTATACACTATATATGTCGATTACTGCTTAAGCTTATCAAAGGTTAAGTAGAGACAAAGAAGCTCTCCTTTTTGCGAGAGCTTTTTTGTTTTAGTAAGTTTTTTTGTCCTCTCTAATCATCCGTTTTCTTTGCCAAACCCCCCAATTTGACAAATCCCCCCAAAACCGTATCCTTTCTATTGTATGAAACTCGTTATTGTAGAGTCACCTACCAAAGCAAAAACACTTGCAAAATACCTTCCCAAAGAGCAATACGCTATAACTTCTTCAAGAGGGCATATTAGAGATTTGCCTAAAAAAGGGCTTGGAGTTGATGTTGAACATAATTTCGAGCCTGAATATGAAATTCCAGCAAAGGCAAAAAAGACTATTACAGAGCTTAAAAATCTTGCCAAAGATGCGGAAGAGATTATTTTGGCAACTGACCCTGATAGGGAAGGGGAGGCTATTGCTTGGCACCTTCAGTATGTTTTAACGCCCCAGAAAAAGACTAAAAAAGCTAAGGAACAAGGCGAAAAAGAAGCTACACCAAAATTTTCCCGAGTATTTTTTCACGAACTTACAAAAGAAGCAGTTTTGGAGGCCTTTAACCACAAATCCCAGGTAGATGAGGATTTAGTGAATTCACAACAAGCACGAAGAGTTTTGGATCGTTTAGTAGGATACAAACTTTCGCCACTTCTTTGGAAAAAAGTTCAGTTCGGGCTTTCGGCTGGAAGAGTGCAAAGCGTTGCAGTGCGCTTAATAGTTGAAAAGGAAAGAGAAAGACAAGCTTTTAAAAGCGAAGAATACTGGACTATTTCTGTGGACTTTGAGGCTGATAAGAAGGCAAATTTTACTGCGGAGCTTTTAAAGCATGCCGATACAAAGTTAGTAATTTCCAATGGGGAGCAGGCACAAAAAATTGAAGATGATTTAAAGGGAGATTCGTTTGAGATTGCAGAGATAGTAAAAACTCAAAAGAATCGTCAGCCGCCAGCTCCATTTAAAACTTCATCTTTACAAAGGACAGGGGCTAATGCTTTTGGATATTCTGCAAAAAAGACAATGAGTGTGGCACAAAAGCTTTTTGAGAAGGGGCATATAACATACCATAGAACGGATTCGTTAAGTTTGTCGTCTGCATTTGTGGAAGAGGTGAGAGCGCGCTTGAAAAAAGACCTAGGAGAAAAATATTTGCCAGAAAAAGCGAGATTTTTTAAGACAAATTCTAAAGGTGCTCAAGAAGCACATGAGGCAATTAGACCAACTAATATTAAAAATGATCCCAAAAAGTTAAAGTTGGTGGGTGAGGAGTACAAAGTTTACTCATTAATTTGGCAGAGAGCTTTGGAATGCCAATCTGTTCCAGCTGTATATGATCAAACTCGTGTGGATATTGAATCTGGGAAAAAGTATTTATTAAGAGCAAATGGCTCTATTATAACTTTTAAAGGTTGGTTAAAGATTGGGGAAGACCTTGGAGTTGCAGTTTCTACGGGAGAGATGTCACCTCTTCCGGAGCTTAAAAAAGGAACTGTACTGGAGGCACAAAGTGTAAAAAAGGAACAACATTTTACCCAACCACCAGCAAGATATTCGGATGCAACCTTAATTAAGAAAATGGAAGACTTGGGAATTGGTCGCCCTTCCACTTATGCACCAACAATTGCAACAGTGGAAGCCCGAAAATATGTGACAAAAGAAAATCGTTATTTTGTGCCAGCAGCCGTTGCGTTTGTAGTAACAGATTTGCTCGTGCAGCACTTCCCTTCGATTGTGGATTACGATTTTACAGCGAAAATGGAAGACGATTTGGATGCCGTTGCAGAAGGAAAAAACGAATGGCCAAAATTAATAAGAGACTTTTTTGATCCTTTTGCAAAAATTTTAGAAATTAAAGACAAAGAATTAAATAAGCGCGATGTGACCACCTTGGAACAGACTGACAAAGTATGTCCAGAATGTAAAAAGCATAATTTGGTTGTAAAACTAGGGAAATTTGGCAAATTCTTAAGCTGTTCTGGCTATCCCGACTGTGAATACGCAGAGCCTTTGGAAGAAGACAAAGTTTTTGATGAGGACGGCAACGAAATCACAGAATTTGGAAAGTGTGACAAATGTGAGACGGGCGTTTTTATTTTAAGACAGGGAAGATTTGGAAAATTTTTGGCATGTAGCAATTATCCCAAATGTAAAAACGCAAAACCCTACTTGGATAAGGTTGGCATTAAATGTCCTAAATGTGGAGAAGGAGATGTTGTTAGGAAAAAAGCCAAGGGAAGGGAATTTTTTGGATGTAGCAGATACCCTGACTGCGACTATTCCTCATGGAAGAATCCTGCTTTGGGGGAGGGTGGCACTGGCGATACCGTTGACGGAAAAGGTGAAGTTGATATTGACGAATCTATTTCCGAAACCGAAGAGATTACGAGTTTAACGGAGTAAAAGAGTAACAAAAAAGGCCGTTATTTTATTAACGACCTTTTTTGAGCCCACATTGAAGACTAATCTTCAATGAAGCCTTGACATGCTTGTATTTTACACCAAATATTTTCCTATCTCCAATCCCTAACATGTTAAAATCAAATCCAATGAGACAACAAGCACCAGAAAAAAATGCTCCAGATTTAATCAAAAAAGCCTTTAGTCCAGGCAAAACTCGCAATAAAAAATACCTAGAATTCAAAGACCTTCAAACCCTTTCCAACAAAGCCAAAAAAGAAGGCAAGAAAATAGTCTTTGCAATCGGCTCCTTTGACCTTTTAAACCCTGGTCATTGTCGATATTTGGCAGATGCAAAAGCAGCAGGGGACATTTTAGTTGTTGGAGTTTGCTCTGATGCCTCAGATACAAGAGTAAAAGGACCAAATTTTCCTTTAATCCCGGAATCAATTCGTGCAGAGCTGTTGACCTACTTAAAAACCATCGATTATGTGACAATTGTTGACAATGATCGCCCTCACGCGGCTTTAGTTATGTTAAAGCCTGATACTTTTTTTACTTGTGAATACGATTGGAAAAACGAGATAAGGACAAAGCAGGATCAAATTATTTTGGATATGTTTGGCGGAAAAGTCTTTTGTGACTCAATTTATGAACCGTACTTTAGTGCTGGGGCTTTACTTCATCAGATAGCCAATATAAGGTTTATGCAAATTTTAAATCGTTACTTAAGCGAAAAGTTTGTGGACATGCAGTTTAACTTTTCCAATAGTTTAAAGCCTGTAGATTTTGGCTTGCAAACCCCCAGAAATTTGTTTGCCTTTAATGCCAATGATTTAATTGTGAAATCTTCCGCATTGGAAGGTTTGGCAGAAAAAGCAAGACAAGAAGGGAAAAAGGTTGTTTTTGTCTCTGGTTCTTATGACTTGCTTCATGTTGGACATGCCCGTTTTATCTCCAGCGCTGCTAAACAGGGGGACTTCTTGGTGGTCGGCATCCCTTCGGATGGGGCTGTGAAAAAATTAAAAGGGGAAGGGCGACCAGTTATTTCGGAACAATCCCGAGCGTATGTTTTGGCATCACTTGACATAGTTGATGCGGTAACTATTTTTCCAGATACAACTGTTTTTGAGACCTTGCAAAAGTTGAAACCCGATGTTTTTTACACTGTTAATGATTCTTGGAACAAAGGTTATAAAGAAAGCAAGGAGTACAAATTTGTGACCAGTTACGGCGGAAGTGTGGTGCGCGGTGCAAAGCAATCTTCCAACATTTCTGCATCAGGTATAATTGATAAGTTGGCTTATGAAAAAGTGCGAGAAATTTTTAAAGACTGTATGGATAGGGGATTATATGAGGATATTTCACAGGAGAAATCAAGAATAAATGCAAAAAGTAAAAGGAAGAAAACCAAAAAATAATTCTGCGCAAGATCCTTATTCGGAAGAGTGCCAAAAAAATGCTAGAAAATCCCCTTTGTATAGCCAAATAGCAAGTTCGGTTACAAAGTGTCCCTTTTGCGATCTAAAAGAAAAATATATTATTTCTCAAACAGAAAAAGCTGTTTTAACAGTAAATTTATTTCCTTATATTGAAGGGCATTTAATGGTTATTCCAAAAAAGCATATTGAACGCTTGGAAGAATTTTCTGTGGAGGATTGGCAAGATTGTAGAGACCTGCTTTCGGTTGGAATTGCCGTTCTAAAGAAAGCCCTGCAAGTACAGGATGTAAATATTTTGTATAGAGAGGGTTCAAAGGATTCGGGAAGTAGTTTGAAGCATTTGCATATTCACATTTTGCCTATAAAAAAGGGATTTATGGTAAGTGACACGGATGGGGTGGGTTATAAGTATCAGGATATTAAGAAGGCGCCTATTGAGGTGGCGGAGGAGTTGCGGGGGGTTCTTGGGGAGATGGCGGAAATTGAGTTTATGCGACAAGCATGTTTATTATGTGACAATTCTACTTTGGAGGTTAAAACGGGGTGTTTGGTTGTTGCAGGGGGATCCGTTGTTGGGATGGGATGGAATTGTGAAGATAAACATGCTGAAATAGTCGCTTTAGAAGAATCGCAGAAACAAGGCATTTTACTAAAAGATGCCACAGTTTATGTGACCCGTTTTCCCTGTGAAGATTGTGCTAAAGAATTAGTAAAAACTGGGGTTTCCAAACTTTTTTATATGTCGGATCACTTTACAAGTGGAAATTCTGCACTACCCATTTTCAAAGAAGCGGGTGTTTTGGTAACCCAAATTTTGGAAGAAATGGTTTGGGGTAAAATAACACTATGACACAAATTCCCATCGAATGGCCTGTTTACTTTAAAGATCGCCTCCTCCTAGACAATATAAAATCTTCGATTGCAGTTACAACACTTTGGATGCCCAAAGAAACGGTGGCTGAATACTTGGAGAATGGCACTTTTTGTGTTTGTGGTCAGTTATATACAAAAGGTGGCATAAATTATATTTTACGAAACATTTTAGCTAACCCAAAAATCAGGCATTTAATAATGTGTGGCATAGACAGGCAGGGGAGTGGTGAGGCTTTAAAAAAGTTTTTTGAAAATGGAGTTGTGGCAGAAAATCCCTTTGTTGAAGCTTCCCCTTGGAAAGTTGTAGGAGATGAAAAAGCGGTTATAGATGGGCAAATTTCCTTGAAATATCTAGACCTTGTGCGACAAAGTGTAACTTTATATGATATGCGAGACTCCAGCTTGGAGGAAGTAGCTGGTCGCGTCAAAGAACTTTCGGTTGGGGAGAGTCGAAAAGCCAAAAATGAACCATTTTGTGACCCAATAATTTTTCCAGAACCAGAAAAAACTGTAATAGAGACTTTTCCATCAGATCATTCGGTCTTCAAAATCCGTAGAGAATACATTGGACAAGCTTGGCTAGATGCTTTAAAGACAGTCACAAGATTTGGTCGTAAAATTCCAGGGATGTACGGGCAAGTTGGACAAGTGGCAAATCTTTCCATTGTTATAGAAAAAGAAGATCCTGATAAACCAGAAATTGCCCCTTACTTTAATTTTGATAGAGAGCAGTTAGACCTTTATTACCAGGGATTCTTCTCTAAGAACGAGAATAATGAGGAAATTTATACATATGGTGAAAGAATTTTTGACTGGGAAGGCATTGATCAAGCCAGAATAATGGAGGAAAAGTTGACTCGTTTTGAGTTTGATAGGGGAGCTATAGCAGTTTTATGGCAACCTAAAAAGGATAATTTTCCTCCCACGGATGAGCAGGTGCAACAATTGGGTCAAACCAAAAAATGGCGCGTTCCTTGTTTGGTAATGATTTTAGGGCAGGTAGTGGATGGTAAGTTTGACATGACAGCAGTATTTAGAAATAACGATGTCTTTGGTGCCTGGCCATTAAATGCTTTTGCATTAAGAAAATTTCAAAAAAATATTGCAGAAAAAATTGGTAAGGAATTAGGTACTTTAACTACAATTGCACATATTGCCGAAGTTTACGAGTTAAATTGGGAGGAAGCAATTAAGATAGTGCAGGAGAACTTTCGGTTAGATAATTTTTGCCAGCAAGATTCAAGAAGTTATTACACTGTAAAAATTGTGGGTAGTAAAAAGGAGGAAAAGGAAATTGAGGTAACTTTTTATTCACCCGATGGGTTAAGAGAACTTGGTGTTTACAAGAAAAATGGAATGTTGCCAAAAGCTGCCAGAGATTTGTCATTGGAAATTTTAGGTGACTTTTTAATCAGTGATTTAGGGGCTGCATGTGATTTGGGAAGGCAATTAGCAAAAGCCGAAAACGCTATAAAATTGGATTTGCATTTTGAACAAGATCAGCCATTAAAACCTTTAACCGACCTTCCGTAAAAATTAGCTCTTCCTGATAAGTTTTCTCGTCAATATAGCCTTTTTCATGCTTTTTAATGTTATCCAAGTGCATTTGGCAGTGCAGTAATGAAAACTTTTCTAACAATTCTAGAGAAGTATCTTCTGGGTATTTTTCCTTTACTTTCTGCAAAACCCCTAAAAATGGCGTGTCACCCATGCGAAACCAAGAAAAGACAGCAAGCCTTGCTAGGTCATATTCCACTGGTCCCAAAATGGAGAGCTCAAAATCTATTACGCCCATAATTTTTCCATACGCAATGAGCATATTTGAAGGAGTTAAATCCCCATGCAAAAATTTTGGAGCATCACAGTCAATTTTTTCCAAAGGATAGTTAATGATTTCTGGGTTTATTTGATGCATTTCGTGTAAGACCCCTACTGCTTGCAAAACAATGTCCAGGTTCATGTCAAAAGGGAGGATTCCCGACAAAAAGTAGCCCAAGCTCATAATTTTATTCTCAACATTTTTTCCATTCTTAATGTCAATTTTTCCAATATTGAGTAAATATTTCCCATCCTTTGTTTGCAATTGTTTCGGCGTCTCCACCGATAAATTTAGCCCGTTTGCAATAGCAATATTTTTTGCCATTGCTTTGGCCTTTTCAGGAGTATTGTCTGCCAAAATTGCAACATATTCTTT
>CAZHSR010000005.1:3356-32114 GCA_964535155.1 uncultured Candidatus Saccharibacteria bacterium | reverse complement strand
CGGTGTCGGGTCCTCGGGGGGATCTTCAGGGGATATCGGATCTTCAGAGGGGTCTGCTGGGACAGAGTCAGCTAAGTAAACAGGGACACAGCCTTCCTTTACAAAAGAGCATGTTGTACAACGCATTATTTGGTCAAAAACGGAGGAATAGATTATATAATTACCTTTTGAATCTAAAACACATAGTCTATACCCATCTACATCGGAATCATATAAATAGCTATAAACATCATCCCTTGTAGGACTGTTTTCCGGCCAAAAAGTTAAAAGAGAGGAGGATCTTAAAGCATCTTCATCTACAGGATAAGAACCATCCAAGACATGAATAGAATCTATCACTGTAGCAAGTTTTTCCACATTGGCAATTCGAACTCCATCCTTTGATCTATCTTCAACGGTCTTAGGTTTAATAATACCAATAAGAACACCTCCAAGAATACCAATAATGACTATAACCACAAGGAGCTCAATTAAGGTAAAACCTGCCTCTGAGGAAACTTTTCTAGAATTTTTATACATCTAAAATATATTATCTACAGCCTGAAAAGGGAATTTGATAATCCTTGTCATCTTCTGTTCCAAATAAGCCGTCGGGTCCCACCGTAGTAATAGTGTCATACACACAAGGATCGGCTGAATTTTCACCCTCATTTTCATTTAGCACATAAGGGCTACCCCAAGGGTCTCTATCAATACTATTTAGATCTACTTGCCCGGGTATTGTTGCGGATATTGCATCTCTGGAAGAAATCCAAGTTGTATAGCAAGAACCAGTGGAATTTTTTAAATCACCGCTACTGCAATTAGAGCCAGAATTCCAACTTCCTGTAATTTGCCCCACAGTTTGCCCCGTTTGTAACTGGGCTATAGTAACAGCCCCAATAAATTTGCTAATATCGCTTTCTGCGCGAGAGTAACGGCCCCGGTTCATAACCTCAACGGGATCTATAAGCACCAATAATACTCCGGACAATATACCAATAATAACTATTGTGAGTATCAACTCAATTAAAGTAAAACCTTTCTCAAAATTTTTCCTATACATATAAATATATTCTTGCATAAGTCAGCCTTCCCTTACAAATCAATGTTACTTGCTTCTTCAAAAAGAGGGGACTCTCCCTCGATAGAGACCTCCCCTTCAACTGGGGTCTCCTCCCCAATAGGGGTTTCCTCCTCAAGTAAGACAGGAGCTGGGACGGGAAGAGGTACTGGAATAGGGACGGAACCTCCAGAAACATCATAATGTTTTAAATTTTTAATTTTTGTCATATCTTCCAAAAACTCCTGCGAAGAGATGCTTAACTCAATAGGCTCATCGGTTACGGCGGAGGAAGAAACTACCAAATAAGGAGATTTCAACTGGAAGGAAGCAGAAACTTGGCGATCTCCATCTTTGTCGGTGTAGCTATATCTAAAGTCTTCCAAAATAACCAAGCGAGAGGCATTTTCCACGGATTTTAAGAAAGAAACTAAGGTTTCAAAAGATCCGGAAGCAGAAAGTGCGGCATTAACCATTTTCACACCAGAGGCTTCCATAGTTCCGGATTGACTGTAATTTAGGGAAGAGACATCCATTCCGGATTCTCTAATCATAATGTCTATTTGAGAAAGTAATTCTGGGATTTTTGGCTCAGAAATTAAGGCTTTTTCGGTTACCAAAACATATTCATCAACTTGAGTGGAAAAATCTACCAATTCTTTTAGTGCGGCTACTTTGCGTTCTAATTGTGAAGAAAGGGTCTTTTTTGTAGAAAGAGAAGATTCTAGTATAGGTATCTCTTTATACGAAGGAAGAAGAAAGACAAAAATTGCAATACTAGAACCTATCAGTGCAAGTAGAGGCACCAAAAAATTTAAGAGCAATCCAAGAATTTTTTCTGTGGGTATACTAGGCATTTTTGGCAATTTAGGTAACTTTTTTTTCTCATCAGCTAAATCCAAGGTATTTCCTTCCACATTGCCTAAATCCTTGGGTAGGGGAATCTCTGTAGGTTGAACCGCAGAGATAGGATCTTGTTGAGCTGAAGAACTCATATTAGCGGGATTCTCTACACTATTTGTTTCAGCTACAGGAATATTTTGTGTCTCTACTTCATCACTCATTTGTTTTTCAAAGCCTCCAAATCGTAACCAAGTACAATCACATACTTTACAGACTTATCCGAGGCATTTAAAGTAACACTGGTAAGTGTTGCGGATTTAAAAACCTGCGGATCTTCCTTTGCATTTAGGTTTCTTAAAAATTCAGAAACCGCTAAATAATTGGGGGCATCCCCAGAAATATCAATTTCAGATTGGCCCCTAAAATTAAACGAATTTACTGTCACCCCTACTGGGATTTTGGAATTAAAATGCTCTAGTAAAAAGGAATTATAAACCCTATCGGCAAATATCCCTTTTATTGCAGAATATCTTTGATATAAGTTTCTAGCACTTATTTCCACCGAAGACATTTCCTCAATTCTAGAACGCATAGTAGCTATCTTGGCTTCTTCCAATTGGATTTCCTTTTTTAGATTTTGAGCTTTAAAAAAGAAGTAAGCGCTAATTCCTCCTACTACTAAAAGCAAGAAAACAGAAATTACAGTCCCAAATTTTACAACTTTGGTCTTTACTTGTTCCTGCTTTTCTTCCTTTGTTAAAAGATTAATTTCAAAACTACTCATTTTTTTATTCCCCTTAATGCCAAACCAACTGCTACTGTATATATTGGACCCTTTTGCATAATTAGTCTATCCTTTGGAGCTTGAGAATCCATTAAAAACTTTGCCCAAGGATTTGCCAGTTCCACTTCCACATTAAAATTGTTTACCATATAAACTAAAAGTCCCGGTATTAATGCAGCTTCACCAGAAACTATAATTTTATCTATTCGTACATTTGGATTGTGCGTGGAAAAAAATGTGCTGGACTTCTTTATTTCCTCAATAATTTTGTTAAACACAGGCTTTAGAGCCTCACGAACCTTTCCTTCGGCTTTTGTTTCATCCATTCCGTAAGTGGTTTTATATTGATTTGCTTGTTCCGCATCCAAATTAAACTGTTGCTCTAATGTTTTGGTCAAAAGAGCATCTCCCAACGGAAGAGTACGGGTTAAAACCACATAAGATTTATATGAGAGTATAATGAGCGTCTCATTAGAGCCTATATCAACAATAAGTTCCGCGTACCCTTCGCCACGGTCGTATCCCAAAGATCTTGTCATAGCTAGAGATTCTGGCTCCATTGCCAAAGGTGTTAGCCCAACTTGCTTTACTATATGGATATACTTTTGAACTGTAGTCTTTTTTGCAGCCACCAAAAGAATACTCAGCTTATTCTTGTCAGTTACATCCAAGGGCATTTGCTCATATCCAAGTGTTACCTCTTCCAGGGGAAGGGGAATGTACTGCGCGGATTCATACTTAATAAAACTTTCCAGGTCTTTTTTATTCATGGAAGGAACTTTAATTGTTCGCACAAAAACTTCGGGCTGAGGAAGGCTACAAATTACTTGTGTAGTCTTAAATTTATTGTCGTAAAAAAACTCTTTAACTTTATCTACATATTTAAAAACGGACTCAGAATTGGAAGTATCCAGCTGTATATTAGGAAATTCTCGGGAGTCACTATTTAAAAGCTTAAGGGAATTCTTATTGGAATCTATTTCCACTGCAGAAACTCCATTTAGTTTCAGGTGCAGTCCAAGGGCAGTCATACTCTAATAATAGATTTAAACTGGGGATTTGGCAACTTTTTAAATGGATGAGTTTTGTAACCGATGAGTGGCCGAGGCACAGGATGTACCGCGGATTAATAAGTTCCTCTGACAACAAAGGCATCTTTTAAAGCAACGGAAGTATTAAAAATGCCACCTCCAGAGGATTGGGAAAAAACAAAGTTAACTTGAACAGTGGCGGGGGTAGCATTTACTAATTCAAAACATGGCCCATCACAGGTTAATCTTATACCTCCAATAACAGATGTGGTATCTAATAGGGGAATAGCGTTACGCGTAACTTGTGGGGGATCGGCAGTGGTTACAACATAAGTTATGGCTGTCCCATCTTTTTTTGTTAATCCTAAAGTATTTCCATTTACTGTAGCACTAACAGAACTTTTTATATCGTTTTGCATTTTTTGAAAAACAAAATTAGCAGCAAGTTCTGTATCATTAAAAATCTGAGCTTTAGTGTATGTGCGAACTAAGGTGACAATAATATCGCTGGAAATTCCAATACTTAATGCCAAAAGAGAAATGGAAAGTAAAAGCTCTATTAAGGTGAAACCGCTTCTTTTTTGCAACTTCGATTGGAGAGCAGGTCTTTTTAATGCAAGTTTTTGACTAAATAAGCGTTTAAACATAAGTTAATTACCCCAATTTGATAATCTTGTGTAATTATGTACATATTTTTGCTGACCCCCAATTGACCAGGTTGCAACGGCAATGATGTCTATTTTGTCCGTGTCAGCTCCTACTTGGCGAGATCCAAAACAAAGAGTCATGTTTTCGTTGGGGACAGAATAAAATCCCGAAGCAATATCGCCAGAAGAGTCAAAATCAACATGGCAAGAATCAGCGGGACATACATTGCCCCCTGCATCTATGGCAACACAATTGCTAACATTGGCATAAAAATCCCCCCAGGATAAGTTTTCATCGTTAATATAAATATCTCTAACTGCTCTTATTGTCTCAATTTCTTTGTTAACAAGACGGGTACCTTGCATCATTCTGGAACTTGTTGTAGCAGATCTAAGTACAAATGTTGAAAGGGAAACTAGGGCAGTAATAATTATCATGGCAACCCCAAAAGCAAGCATTACTTCAACAAGGCCAATTCCTGCTTCTGTTTTGTTTTTGCTACATCTCAATCGAAGTATCATGGGCAAGCAACTCCTTCATCTTTAAATATAGCTCCGGCAGTATTAACTCTAATACGAGCACAGGAATTTCCAGTGGCTCCAGCGGAACCCACAATAATTACACAATTTGATCCTGTGGCATTACATTCATTATCGGCGGAATAAAAGGCGTCCCCATCGGAGACTCTAAAATATATGGTGCGATTACTTCTTACAACTGCATCCCCAACAAGATTTTCGGATTGACCTTGAGTTGTGGGTGTCCAAGAAGAATTAGCAGTAAAATTGGAATATGAGCTTTGCCCTGTAGTAAAAGTAATTCCCCAATAGGCAATGTCTTCCTCTGTCCCTGCCATGGCTTTGGTTTGAACAGAACGAAGATCACTTTTCACTTGCTCCAAAGATTGTTTTACATTCTGGCTTCTAATATATCCACGAAATCCAGGTATAGACGCCGCAGACATAATGGATATGATGGAGACGACAATTAGGAGTTCGGCTAGGGTAAATCCTTTTTTAGAGAAAGGGTCTGATTTGAGAAGGGCAGTTTTACTCACAATAAAATATTAGCATAAATTTTTTAAAAGACCGCATAAAAGCGAAGCCCCCTAAAGGAGGCCTCAACTTAATGTGAAAAATAATTAGAAATTTAATAATTAATCGATCATACAACGAGGACTAAAAGTCCTTGTTGTGACCAAACCAGTAGTAGTATTCAGTATATAACGCATTTCACAGACAGTTGTCGATGTCCCTGCATTAAAGGTTCCACCCAAAGCCACATCCAGCGCAATATCTGTACCTGAGGGATATACTCTGTAAACAGTACTCGCAATAGGAGAATCATTAGGCCTATTTACCCCAAGTACACCACCATTAAGGAAAAATGTGGTCTGATCAGCAGCAGAATTACTGGTTGCTCTACAAACTGTAACAGAAGAGCGAGAATTAATACACGCCTGGACTGCCATAAGTAATTTGTCTAGATTTTCCCTCATAACTGCTTGCTGAGCTCGTTCTCTTTGGGCTCCAGGCTGAATTACTGATAACAAAACTCCAGATAGGATGCCAATAAGCACAATAACTATTAAAAGTTCTATTAATGTAAAACCTTGATTGTTTTTCTTAATCACAAAAAGCACCTCCCTTCGGTTGGAAATTGTTTCTAAAAATGAATGATAGCTTTTTAAAATGGGCAGAAGAATTCATATTTTTAGTATGATATGGAAATAGGGGAGTGTCAATAAACAATTGATTTAAAAAATAATACTTAGGGGTTTCTAACAACGGTACAGGTATTAGCGGTATGCGAAGTACAAGACGTAGAAAATAATGATATTGGAATAGTCGGATTACAGGGTTGATCCGTATTTTCTGAGGACTCCATAATAGCTGTCAGATAGTAGATGGACCCGTCACTCCAATAATTATATCTGTAGGATGTGGGCGTTCCATACCAACAGGGAGAGGTCTGAGTTCCTACCTGTAGAGGATCCAACTTTATTTCAGACATATAAGCAGGCACAAGAGCACGAGATATATAGTCAGAGGAATTCTCAACAATACCAACAATGCGCACCCATGCAGGAGTACAAGTAGCTCCAGTGCAAGTTTTGGGGTAACTTCTGTTATCTGCAAAATACAATTCTAGAGCTCCCTGAAGGACTCGCAAATCAGATAGGCGTTGAGCATCTCTGGCATCGGCACGTAATTTACCTGGTTGAATAATTGTCAATATCAAACCGGAAAGAATTCCAATGAGTGAAATCACAATTAAAAGTTCCACCATGGTAAAAGCTGATATTCTGTTTTTTCCGTTGGTCTTTATCATAAAAAAATATAAAAACTTTTAAGGGAGACCCCCGCCGAAGCGGGGTTCCTCTTATAGCTCACTAAAAACTAGTTCCCTGTCTCTGGTGTACATCCATCCTCACCTGTTGGAATAGTGGGAACAGTAGCAAAATCACCAGCAGCAACAGTAGCGGGACACTGGAACATACCTTGACCCGAGTCAAACACATATATCAAAGAGGCCTCAGTGGCGTCACCTGGGTTCAATTTAAAAGCTTTCGCAATTATTCTAAATTGAGAACCTTGTACATTTGGAGAAGCAACATACATATTACATTGGACCTCACCATCCCCCGAATAAGCATTTGCACCACAAGTCATGGGCAAAACTGTACCTGCCAAGTTAAATTGACAAGCAAGTTCATCCGTTTCATCACAGGTTGTACCTACAACAGTAAAGTTTTCTAATTCCACATCTAATTCGGGGTCATAAGGCAACCTTCCCAAACCTGCTCTTGCTGTATTTATAGCAAAAGAAGCCTTGTTTAATGCAGCCTTAATAGTAGCGTTTCTTGAACGGTTTTGTTGTCTTACAGGGTTAATAACCGCAATAAGTACTCCAGATAGAATACCAATAATGACAATAACGATTAACAACTCAATAAGTGTAAAACCTTTTTCTCTAAAATTTCTTTTGTTCATTCGTTACACCTCCCTTCGAGTTGTTCCTTGCTATTGTATAAAAATAGGCAGGAATCATATTAATTTAGTATGCTATCAAAATAATGCTCTGTCAAACATGAGCTATATAGCAGAACCGCCCCCACAAACACCAGATGTACAAATATTGGAACAACATTCACTTCTAAAGACACAGTTAAGCCCATTGACTTTACATACAGGAGGCTCTGGTTCTAACAATAGACAAGTACCTCCTACACAACCCGCCATTGCATCACAACAAGGCAAAGTTGCACAAGAAGAACCAGTGGCAGCACATGTAGGGGAAGTATCAACTTCCATATATGTATCAAGCGTATCAATCCCAGTATCAGCAAAGAGACCAAATATTAAATTGGGGGATAAATAGGGGAGCGACCTAGTAACCGATGTGGTTTTAGTCGTCTTCACGGTAGCGTTTTCCAAAAGTTCTCCTCTTGAAGTGATTTTATAACCAAGAATCTGGGGAAATAAAGCAGTGCCCCCTCCGTTTTGGACCGCAACAGCAACATCGGCATTTAATGCAGTTAAAACTAATCCTTTTCTAAGTGTGCCAGGGTTACCTGAGGGAATAGTAAATGTATATCCATGGAAGGTAGAACCTAAGGAGGAGCAAGCGGGGGGAGGAGTTGTAGCAGGGGTTACACCAGATACATTGGAAGAGCCACTATAACAGCTCTCGCCCGGGCTTCTGGGACATAATACTCCTTGGCGCCAACTATTCATGGTATTCATATCATTTTCATTATAATAATAGTAAAAAAGATCACTCGCACCTTGCCAACAAACATGTAAACTACCCGTGAAACTAGTAGAGGCAGTGGCTCCAGAAAGATTTATAGTTATGGAATCTCCCACAGGAATATTTGTTCTATATCTATAGTTGTCAGAAGCCGGACCTCCACGGAATTCTTCTACCATAACAATTGCTCTTGCGGTTATATTGTCGGTTGCAACGGGAGTAAATGTCACAACGCAATCGTCATCTGGGTTTGCAGAATCAAGGGAATTACAAGTTCCAAGAGCCGTATTTAATTGAGGGGTTGTGTAACTTAAAAAATGCTCCAAGCCCCCTTCTGCAGCTGCCAAAACCCTAACCGAAGTATCTGTTGTTGTCACACGAGAAACCGAAGATAAGGTTCTAAAGGCAGTACTAATTCCAACAGCTAAGGCTACGGTTAAAGCTACAATAACAAATAGTAAAGCCTGTCCTTCTTGGTTGTTGTTTTCAGGAAAAAGTTTCCTGTTTTTTAAATGCATAATCATCATTTTATTCATAAATTATCCTAGCTTTAATCCAACCCCCATGCAACCGAAACCAAACTAAAGAATATCTTCTCAAATGCTTCGGGCGAATTGTTTATTTGGTTTTGCAAATAAATATAATAATTGGGGTCAAAGAAAACAGCTACTGCGGGGTCAACATTTGTAAGCCTTCGGTCGCGACTAAAGTCAATTGTTCCTCCTGCCAAAAGGCTCCCTTGAATGGTTATTGTTAAATCAGAAGCATTTGGGTCATATGCGGGGTCGCTGGGATCTGTTACTGCAATCCTAGAAGGGAAGGAAATATCACCTCCAGCTATTACACTTGCCATTATTTCTGCATCGCTAACATTTCCTGTTGGTGTCACAGACCCAACCGAAGGGGAAAACACTACATCGCCAGGTGTCACAAACATAAATTTACGCCTAGAGCTGTTTGTCCTAAGATTTTGTGTAAAAGTTAAGGCTTCATTGTCTGTATCGCCTGTTAAGTATATGACCACAATTCCATCTCTATTAAAGGAAGACCCATAATTATTTCTAAAGTTTGTATAATTTGCCAATCTCTCGTTTATAAAGGATATATCCGCTCTATAGATGACATTTGGATCAAGATTTGGACCTGCAAAGGAAGTTATTAGAGGGAATAAATTTATCTCGGCTTGGCTTGGCTCCTTAAATGAGAACTTGAGTTTACTCAATGAAGGGGCGGAACTTAAGTTTTGAACTTGGCCAAGAGAGGAGGCTAAATCAGTACCATCAGGGTCCGATGAGGCTACATTTAAGAGACCCCCAGATATTGCAAATTTATTGCTTAGGTGCATGTCGCTTGAAGGGTTAAAATATGAGGCATATTTTGAGTTTGCTGCAGCAGGGACAACCCATTGGACCAACCCTTTGGAATAAATTGGGCCATTTATGGAGGCAAACCATCCAGTGTCCATGGTACTAAGTAAGCGGTATCCAATATTAACTATAGTATCACTTTGAATTCTATAAGCGGGAGAGGTATAAACTCCCAAATTTGCAGGAGAGAAAGAGCCTACTGAGCCTCCAGAACAAACTGCTTCTAATTTTGTGTCATCAGGTAATGTTAAGTCTGTATTATCCACAAACAGGGCGTTTATGTAGTCATTAAAACGAAGCATGTAAGTACTAAAATATCCGTTTGTTGTATTAATTGGTGTGTAAGTCAAGGCTGGATTTGGAGTGGTTCTATTTACCTTTAAACGAGAAGTGGAAGAGATAATTGGGGAATCAAGTGCTATTGAAGCCCAATCAGGAGAAGCGGGGTTACAACCTCCTGCCTTTGAAGCGTCATAAATATGTCCAGAAATCCTTGGATTACGAACCGTTATGGCACGGGAGCAACCTCCAGTAAGAGCTGTATCACTAAGACTTATGCTTACAGTACATGTCTTACCCGCAACATCAGCAGTTGCAAGGTAACTGGGTGTCCAGTTTGTTACAACATTTGTCCCTGAAATCACCGTACCAATTGGAGCTGAGAAAGTACCAGGACAAGTGGATGACCAGGTATAAGTAATTGGGTCCGCTGAGTCATAAAGACGAACGCTGTATTGATTAGGTTGATTTGCAAATATGGTTGTGGACCCAACTATTCCAGTTGTACTGGAACAATAGGGAGCTGCATTTGCACAGGTAAATCCTGGTTTAGATACTGTACATTGTCCAACATTTGAACCACAGGCATCAACTGCTTGAACACTCCATCCAACATATGTACCGGGTTTAAATCCAATGGAGGATTTACTTGGTGTGGTAGCATCTAGGACAGCAGTACAGTAAAACACGCCTGTCCAATCCCAATCACATGTCCCCATCCCTTGTGGAACTCTTTTATAAAAGTCATTGTCAGACATCCATTGGCAACATTCAAGATGGGCAGAATCACACACTGTACAACCAGAAGGAAGGGGATCTAGACGATCTACCCGCAAAATAAATCCAGAGGGTTGAATATGAGTAGCTGAATAATAGTCGTACCAACTAAATGTGGCTTTGGAGGTTGTTGCACCACAAGCAGGATTTACAGATAAGGAGGCGGCGTCTGGGCAGGAGGGTAGGGCAACTACATTTACAGAGTAAGGAGTACAGCCATTGTTAGTTCCAAAGCAGTTGGAAGGGATGTATTTAAGGGCAATGTCTCCATAACCAACATCTGTACCAAGATTTATATTGCTCCTACCCCAAGTGGTACTATCAATTTTACTTAGAGTGTAAGTCTTATTTCCCCCCGAGGAGGATGTAGCATGCACTATTGCACTCTCAACACCTGTTGTATTTGTAACTCGAAAGTCAACATTCCCACTGGTACAAGATACTGCAGTGGTCGTGCCTGTGGCTCTAACATTCAGAGTGCCACAGGTAGCTAAAGAAGAATAGCCACAGGTAGGTGCACAATAGCAGTAATCACAATAATTAATAAGCTTACATGCCTGAATTCCGTAAAACGGATCATTACCTGTGGGGCACATTCCTTCCGGAGCAGAAAAAGTTTTTCTTTCACAACCCGAGGAACAGGTCAAGTCATCTGAGGTAGTAGAAGTATTGTCGCAACTCCATTGCTCATTACATACACAGGGAGCTGGGGTACCACTAGTGCAGGTTCCACCCGAAGGAGAGGGACAAGATAAACCATCACAACAAGCATGGGTAGCATCACAAAATTGACCAAATGTTCCACATGTTGAGGGAGGTGGGGGAGGTGGGTTTACCCAACGGCAAGAAGACTGTGGGTCCAGATTACAATTCTCCCAAAGCATTACACAAGCCCCCCAAGTAGAATCCCACCAACAATTAGCCCTACTTCCATCAGGGCAGGTTCTATAACCAACACAATAAGCATGTGCCTCTCTTAATAAACCTATTTTCCTTAAAAACATTCCTATCTTATTAGGGGATCTTATTGAGACCAAAGGATTTGAGGAACGCAATGAGGTATAAAACTCATCGGGCGTTAAAGAATATTCTTCAGGAGTTCTGCCCTGTGAATTGTAAGCGTATGAAGAAAAATGTATCCCTTGATACATCAAACCACTAAAAGTCTTCTCAACCAAAAGTTTATCTTTTTCAATATCTTCTGGGTTAATGCTTATATAAATCTTGACATTTTCATTCTGGGCAAAATAATCTAAGCCCATTTCAGGCTCTGTTCCCGAAGATATTCTGGAAGAATCAATATCACCAGTTAAGTAAAAAGTTACCGTAGAGGCAGTTATAGGATCAAAACTGGGGGTCTGTTCAACAGGGGTAGAGAGAAAAAATTCAGGATCTGGGGTGTATGCAATAGCACCTTCACTAAAAAAGTTTTTTGAAACGGCATATTTTGCTAATTCAACCTTAGCATTGGAACTAAAGCTTATGGAATACCCTGGTATATTTGACTCCACAGATATTTTCTCTGCCAAAGCAGTATAAACATTGGAAGCATTGCCAAGATCATCAGATGAACCTTTAGAACCGAAAAGATTTGAAAACGGAGAGGAACCCTCCTCTTTTAGCTCAGCATTTTCATCCGATCTTTTTACCAAAGACAGGATATATTCCACACTCACGGGGAATGAAAAAAACTTTACTGAAAGGGATAAAAGAACAAAAAGAGTAAAAAGTAAACCTAAAACAGATACGAAGACTATTTTAAGGGTCTTGGGCAAGCTAATTCTCATATTGTATTTAATATAGATAAGAAATTGTAAACTTGCAAGGATTTTGAATAAAGAAGTGAAACACTGGGAAATATGGGCAGGAGATTTGGGAGAGCTACTCTTTTGTAAGTTTCTACAATTAAATAACCCTCCCGATCTGCCTAAAATTGATGCCATGCGCTGTAACTCCTGGTCAACATCTCCGAATCCACGGAGAAGAAACGATACCTACCCGTGGAGCAGTCCTCCAGGATAACAGCTTCCGTGAAGGAGTTGAGACCATTCCCAGAAACAAACGCATCATACTGCTCATTGTACAGTGCCAAAAAATCTGGCTTGTCCACTGCACAAATCAGGACGCCCTCGTGCCCTGTTTCCAACAACACCAGGGAACTTTCCCCACTGGGGGTTACCACAAACAAAAAAAGAACCAGCATCAAGGAAAAAACTGTCTTCATCTCACACCTCCTGTAAGACTCTTGGGGAGTAACCCCATTTAAGTTTTCAAACTATAGGAAGTATATCCTATAATAAAGAAATGTCAAATTTGCCCCTATAAAAAACTTAATGCCGATTTAAGTCCAGATTGTCCAAACTCTAAACTGATACAATATTTTCATGGCAGAGGAAACACTAGGAAAAGCACCAGAACAAACCAGAGAAGAAAACTCCATTCTTGACGCAAAACTCTCAAGAAGAGAACTACTTACATTAGCTGGAATTGCTGCGGGATCCGCAATGCTCGGGAAAGCTACAAAACAGCAAAAGCGGGCACAGGAAACATTATTTACAAGTGAATTCTTAAATCCATATGAGGTACATGGTGTAGAAGTATTTGGACTTATAGATCCAATAGCAGATGAAACACAAATTTTAACCTTATATGAAAAAGCGGATAGAGATTTTGCTTCAAAGGCAGGAATGAACCCAATAACTCGTCTTTCATATCCCAAAAGAGAACTTAGAAAGGAATATTTACCTCCTCATGAGAGATTTTTAGAAATAGTTGTTACCAGATCGGCATATAATGCATATCTACAAGAAGCTAATAAAGAAACACCAGACTTCATAGAATGGATCCAAGCTCATGTGAACTGTTTAAATACTCTACTAGAAAATACTAAACCACCCTCTATCATGCGGGCTAATTTGAGAAGAGTAGTAATTATTGAAGATGAACTTGCTAACCAATATTACGACCGAAATAATGCGCATGTTTTAGAAGGAGCATTTGATTGGAAATGGAAATCTAAATTCACCAGAAATGGAGTAGATAAATTTCCAATAGACACAGATTGCTCCTGGGCTATTGCAAATGTCCCAAATACCAATCCTGCCGAAATTCCCTACCTATGGGACTATGCTCTAGACGAAGAGAGGATATATTTTGGCTTCCCAAGTGGGTCAGAGAATTATGCACAAGGATATTCCTACCCATTAAGCCTACAAACACCCAATTCTCGGTTAAGAAAGGGGGTAATAGATTTTGCACTGATACATGAATGGTCTCATAGACTATTAAATTTACCAGATGAATATGGTTTTGATTATACAGACGAAATATATAACACAAGTTTTACATTCAGCACAGGACTCTTATTTGAACCTAGAATTAGTCCGTACTTAGCTATGCTAACTAATGACCATGTACGAAATAGACGAAGACCTTCCTTACAGGATCACTTTGGAAAAGGATATGGTGCCTTTGAAATACCAGAGCAGATGTATCTGTCTTTTACAGGGGAAACTCCGGATGTTCCATATACTGCAGGAATTTTAGGCAAGAACTTGGGAGGTATTGAGACTGTGGATTACAGAACTCAGGAGAGCTTCTTAGCACTTTCGCCTGAAATAGGTACCAAAAAAAGCAAAGACGCAAGACTTATACATATGCAAAGAGGGGAGAATAGCGTTTTTATACCATATGCTTTGTTTAATATGTCCAAAATGGCAGGAGAAGAACATGCAAGATATATTATTGAAATTAATGCAAAGATAAAATGGGATGAGACAGGGGCAAGACACCAATCACTAGAGTTGGTGGATGAAAGTGACGTGGGAATGTTTTTAGAGAATAAAAAAAGACAAGAGCAAAGCTACTATGCCAAAATGAAGATAGATGGAACAAATACTTGGGCTTTTTGGTCTGAAAATTAGAAAAAAGATAGGGAAGTGGGTCTGGAATAGATTCCAAATTTTCCCACTTCCCACGATATTAGAGACCACCCCAAGAGGGAGGTTTGGAAACATAACCCTCCTTTTCCACTGGAAGGTTTTCCAAACAGTATAGGGTACGGTGCGTTGGAGGATCCCCCAAACAGGTGACCAGGACAGCATCCATCCCACAAATTGCCACTGCCTTAGACTCATCCGTCGCTTTGACCGGATCTGGGATTTGAACCACAACACTCGCGTAACACTGGGAGGGGCCACAAAAGTGAACTTCTGTTCCAACCTCAACCCAGGTTTGCCACGCTCCAGAGTGAACCTTAAAGAGTTGGAGCCGGTACTTTCCCCGCCCAAACTCTCGCCAAAACCCAGTCCAGACCGTCCCATCATCCACAGGTATCCATGTGGAAGTGGAGTTTTCAAATGCTCTCCACTCAAAACCACTTCCAAAGTTCTTGAAATACGCATCCCCACCGGTGAAGGTTACAACGCTTACCTGGGGCTTTTGGGCACCCCAACTTTCCTGCCCTGGTTCCCATCCATAGGGAGCCTGTGGTGCCACCCCCTGGGAGACATCAAGAGGAACTTCCGTGAAGACCTCCACATGAGCCACATCCCCCAAGCGAGAGGAACTTTGATCCTCAAACCCCTCGGGGGAGGATGACAACAAAATGACCCCGGCCAATATGGCGAGAATCAAACCAACCCAACCAGAGATTTTTCCACCCTTCATTTCACACCTCCTATATTTTTTTTTCAAATGTAAGCTCAATATTATGGGATATTCTGCAAAAAGTCAAAAAGCGGGGATCCAATCCTAAAAAATAAAGGTTGAATAGTAAAACTACCCAACCTTTTTAAATGTACCCTTAAGATCTCCCAAAAGTATTTCATCCTGAAAAAGCAGCTCATACATCTCAAGAATCTCTGGGAAGTGCCGATACAAGTCCAGAAAATTCTCTCCCTGCATAATGAAGCGGTTATTATCCAAGGCAAACCAACCCTCTTCTGTATGTAAAAAAAGGACGGCATGCCTGGGAGTAACAATTATCCATCCCTTCAAAGGCGGGGGATATAGCATTGAATTTGTTTTACTAATGCAATCTTTGTGAATGGAAATGATTCGTGGAATATCGGCTTTTGTAACTTTTGTAATTGCTGTCATAACACTATTCCAAATGAAAGGTTGCCCCTATTAAACCTAAAGCTAAATACCTATGCATTAGTACATTACCATCCCCTAATGTATGCAATTTACTTAAACAATAAAATACTACTAAATTTTTTAGGGTCAAGAAATCTAAGGAGTTCATAACCAATTCCAGATAACCCTTGGAAAAATCCAACATTAATATCAGAGGTTTTAAACTTGGAAAAATATGTAAAATCACCAGATGATTCATAATTAGAAATCATATTGTTTACAAGCCAATGGAGATACTTATCTGCTGCTTCTTCGTAAAAGGAAGTATTTTGCAATTCCAAAAAGAAATCTATTCTCCCACTATTCCCACAGCAAAGCGTATCTAGGAAATGACCTCCTGTTTCTACGGTCTTATCTAGGGAGTTTTTTATGTCTCGAGGCACTTTATTATCAATAGAAACTCCGCTCTTAAAGAAATTTAAACGAGACATACCAACACCCAAAGCCCCATGACACCAACTAACAACGTCAAGTTCAGGAATATCAAATCTAAGGTCATACCAATTATTCTGCTTTGCATCATAAAAGCCATATTCATAATCAATGATATTTTCAAATATTTTCAAGGGATTCCCAAAACTAGAGAGATGGTGAGAAAATTTGGAAAGAGCATACAAAATACCGGAACTCCCATGGGAAAACCCTACTAATTTCTTGTTTTGTTGATAGTCCCAATTTACAAACCGATTGTCTTGGAAACCAGTCTGAACAATTGTATCGAGACATCTTTCAACTAAAATATCAAAATCCGAACTTTCATAAAATTCGTGAAGCTTACTTAATGCTAATAGCAACCCAGCATTTCCTGACACAACATCTTGGCGAATACTCTTTTCTATATCAGTGGTTTTGATAATACTTACAAAAGACAAAGCGTGTTCCAAATACTTATTATCCCCTGAATACTCATAAATCTTTAAAAAACCATATATTATTGAACCAATCCCTGTGGTAATCCCAGTTCCAAATCTGTCTAAAAACTCTTTGCGAGACCATTCCTGAGATAAAACATCTATTATTGGAGCTACAATAAAATCCAACTTTTCAATATATTTCCTATCCCCAGTATATGCGTATAAAGCACATAAAAATATAGCCACGCCCATATTTCCATTGGCAATATCAAGCCCAACGGGCTTATACCCGTATGTATGACTTACAACATTTGAAACATACCCTACCCAAGTAATTCTTGAATCCACTTCTATCATGGAATCTGTGATTCTTTGGAAAATATCAACCAAGATTTTCTCAATTTTATCTTTATCAGAGATACAAAATTTACTATTAGGGTCATATGGGGTAAAAGTCTTTCCGTATAAATCTAGGATGTCCGTTGATACAGAATTTAATATTATCTTGGATTGAAACTCAACAATTTCAGGATTCAATTCCGTAAGAGTAGAGAATATCTTTGATTCTCCGCTGTATTGAAAGGCAGAATCATAAAGCAACCCTCTATTTGATTGTAAAGATATGTCTGAAGTATTAGTAAAATAGTATGGTATATCGTTTGATTCTAATTGCGCTAACTCGTCATTCAAAACATCCCAAAATATGTACTTTTTTGAAATATCGACCAGTAAACCTTTGGCTAAAACTTCCATCTCCAAAGATCTATTTATACCATCCACCATAAAGTCAGGATGATTAAGGTAATCAAGTAAAAGGGTATATACTTTTGTGGCTCTAAATACGAACCGCACACGCATATTTTGAAAACTTCTTAATTCGGAGAGAAAGCTGGGGTCCCCCTTTATGGAAAGTACTATATCCTTCCAGAATATTGTCTACATAATCATAAGGATTCTGAATTTCTTTACCCAAATACACTACATTTGCATCTTCAGGTGCTTCCTGTTCTGCATATTCAAAACCCATGTCATCTTTATTTATATTTTTCCAGGTAATCTTGGAATAAAGAACCTTTGACTTCCTTCCCCCTAAAGCACTGTTATTGTATACATTTGTATCAGGCCCTAATAGCCACTGAGGTAAGATACCAGATCTTGAAACCGAAAGTCCATATTGGAAATCGATATATTCGTTTAGTTTGTTAATATAAGGGTTATTTAGATTGGGAAGGGGGCTAACAAGTGTTTCCAAATCTATAAACACAGGATAAGACCCAGAAGCAATAATATTTTCACTGTGGAGATCCGTTGATCCTAATAAATGAAATAATGCTAAAAAATAACCGCACTTTTTATAGTATTCTTGAATCTCAAAAGCTGAAGTACAGGGGGAATGACTTATGTACTCCATCCATCCGTGATCATCTCTCTCAATAACCCAAGGGACATATTGCTTTATATTTAAAGAAGAATTTAAAAAATCTAGGAATTGAAAAAACCTACCCTCAGTTCTAACATCTCGATATTTAAATACAAATTTTGCTGTTTTAGTCTCAAAGATGGCTACATTTTTTCCATAATTGTGAGACTCGGATATATCCGAATGTATATGAACAACAGTAACTTCCTTGGCCTTTAACTTTGCACAAAGATCCAAATAATCCTCATTAAAAAAACTAAAGGTGGAGGAGGTGTTATCAATCCAAAACCTTCCTTGCACAAAAAGAAGTCTCGCTAAATAGGGGTACAACGAAAAGAAGTCAACAAAACCCCCTGTACTTAGCTTCTTTACAAATTTCTGATATGATAAATCAGAAATATTCATGTATTCCAAAAGAGACTGAGATGCAAGTTTGGATAGTTGTCTCAAAAGGCTAATTTTCAAATCAAAAAACGCTCCCGAAGATATACCTCTTGGGAGGGAACAAATTCTGGTACAAAAATATTCAACTAGAACAGACAAAATATCCGAAAATGGAATATCTACGGTTTTTAATAAAGTATTTTGTGGATTAACAGACTCTAAAAAGTCATCTAAATCACAAATCCAGAGGGGGAATTCAAATTCATTAAAGTCAAATTCCTTTATGGGATTTAGTAATTTTTCAAGAGAATCTCTACTTATGTTGGGCCACTCTAACCTTTTATTGAAAAACTCGGGACTGGATTCACCAACATTATTCTTCCATTGAGAGATCTTAGTAGCAAAGCCAGGGTCTTCATAAACGGAAATAATCTTATTAATTTCTTTTTCACGCTCCCTTAAGGTCAAGCTATCAAGAAAAATTTTCTGCAAAGTTTTATTTATCATTACAAATAACGAAATGCCCAGAATAATCTGGGCACTTCCAACGCTAGCCTTCCTTATTTACTACCACAATTACATCCTTTGGATGTGTCACAGCTTGTACCATCGGTATGTTTGGCATAAACAGAGGGTGCCCCTGAAACTGAACTTAAAGCTTGTTCTGTTAAATATTTCTTTAAATGAAGTTTGGGGAGTTTTCTAACACTTATAGCTCTTCTAGAGCTTACTATTGTTTCCGTTATCATAAAAAAACACCCCCTTTCAGAAACTATATAAAATAATACCCACACTAACATTCACATTTAGACTCGGATTTTTGCCATACATAGGAATTGTCACAGCACCATTGCATGCTTCCAGTGTTGACCTATTTACTCCAGAATCCTCATTTCCTGCAATAAAACAAACTTTATCTTTACCTTCTAAATATTTCTTTAGGTCAGGAAGCAAAATATTGTTATCCGTCAATTCTATAGCCAAAATATGATAACCTTCCTCTTTTATTTGTGGAAGAATATCTAAGGTTTTTTCTGCATATGAATATGGAACTTTATTTTCAGACCCTCGGGATACTTTCTTTAAGCCTTTTCCAAATGGGGGTTTTTGAGAAATACCAGTGAGGTATATTTTAGAGACTCCAGCAGATTCTGCTGTTCTAAAGATATTTGCTACATTTTTTGCGTATTGGATATTTTCTAAAATTAGAATTATGTTATGACCTCTTTTTGGTAGAGTCTTAAAATACTTTTTGACTTCTTTTCCACGAAGTTGTTTCATAATTCCTATAGCTAGTATAACATAAACCTAAAGGGTAATCCGTCCTCAAATAAGGTAGTTTTTCTACCCTTATGAAGGACAACTGAGTAGCTCTTGTATAATCATTTGCAAAGCGTGAGCAATTTATCAATTCTAGTGGCATCTCTTTGACCAACCAACTCCAAATACCGCCTCACCCCATCCATTTTTACCCTGGAAAAGTCCATTTCATCCAAATAGGAAGCCGTTCTTAGTGATCTGGAAATCAAATATAAAAAGTCAAACAAGGCTTTTTCGGGAGTAGCAATTAAAAAATTTTCTTCCTTGTAGTATCCAGTAAATAAACCCTTATTGATTTTGGAATAAGTGTAAGCTTTGCCCAAAACTATTTTTGTTGTTCTTTTTGCGGTTGTAACAGAAGTAATTTCCATGGGGAATTGACCTAAAATTCCATGGTAATTTAAGGCTGTCTCAAGCGAAATGTAGGAAGGGGAGTAAAGGAAATTTGCAATCCCAAAGTCCGAGATTTGAGAGCTGGCTAAGCAGTATTTGCCTTTTTCTAGGGACAAAAAGATTTCGGTGGTTAAAAGGGTTTTAATAATGTTTTCTAGCGTACGGGATTTTTGAACACCTAAAATAAGGCTCAAATCGGTTGTAGTAAAGAGCTTTTTGCCGCTTTTATGAATTTTATTTAGGTACTCCATGGATGACATATACCACATATTGTAGGTGGTTTAGGGCATTGTGTCAAAACTAAATCTCTACATTCGGACTGCATCAAAGTACCAATTTTATTCTCGGATTATGATCCGAGAATGGTCTTAAAATCCCATCAGACGGGACATATACCAGCCAACAATAACTTTTCCAAAGACCAAAGCCACAACGCTAGAAATAATCATAAAAGGCCCGAAAGCAATTTTAGTTTTCATACCAGCCTTACCAAAAAGCATGAGCAAAACGCTAAAAACTGCCCCCAAAACAAAAGACCCAAATATTGCCACTATATTTTGAGGGAAGGGATGAAACATTCCTATTAAAAGAGCAAGCTTAACATCGCCAAATCCCATTCCTTGGCCTTTTGTAACTGCAAAAAGGAACCAGAAAAATCCCATTAAAACCAAAGCCCATAGTAGGTTTAAGCCAAAATCTCCCAGAGGCAACGTAAATAGCCTAGCCACAACCACAAAAACAATAGAGGGTAAAACCACTACATTAGGAATTATTTGATATTTAAAATCTGCCAAAAATATAGCAACATAAACCGAAAAAATCACCAACAAAAACACCAGTTTTCCCAAAGTTGCCAAAGAAAAAACAATAGCATAATTGGAAAGGCTCAGCGCCAAAACAAACATTAAGCCAGTTAAAATTTCGGATAGGGGATAGGCAATGGAAAGTTTTCGCTTACAATAACGACAAACACCCCAAGTGGATAAAAACGACAAAACAGGAACAAGATCAACAACTTTTAAAATGGCGCCACAAAAATCACAATGAGACCGCCCCGATAAAAACCCTTCGGAACGGGCAGAACGATCTGCCACTACATTTAAAAAAGAGCCTACAAAAAGGCCTAACAAAAAAATGCTTAAATAGGGAGAGAGCGCGATTAACAATCCACTTAAGTCAAATCCGTTAATCACAATTGCACTTCCAATTAAAACTCTAAAGACAAGTCCGTCCCAACTTCATACAAATCGTCATAAATTCCGCTGTCTAAACGCATTTTTACTTTGTGCTCAACCGATTCCAAAGGCACTGCAATTTTATACCCCTGCATTCCACTGGAAACAAATTTATATACCGATTTTTCCTTATTCACTGGATCAACAGGAAGCTCATCCAAATATTTTGCAAGGCCAACCTTCCCATCCAATGGAAAATACTCAACCCATCCGCTACCCCCCACCGAAGGGGTGCCAGCCCCACTATCACAACCCGTGCAGTCAACCGTATCCTTTAAAGAAATCTCGCCCTCTAGCAAAGCCAAGTGAACTGCCCTGTTTACCGCATCCAAATTTTCTATGCGAGTAATATCCCTATTCCTTTTAGCTATATTTATCGGGTCAACATAAACCATAACCATAATTACTGCCAGCCCAACAAGGCCTATTACAATTAAGGTATCCGCTATGGCAAATCCGTTTTCTTCTTTTTCTAATAATCTTTTAAACATAAATTAAATCGATGTAGTTAAATTATAAATTGGCGTTATTATAGAAAATATCATTAAACCCACCATACTACCAAGCATAACTAAAATTAAAGGTTCTAATGCAGCTGACAAATTGGAAATGGCTGCATCGGTTTCACCTTCGTAATAATCTGCCACTTTTTCCAAAACCTCATCCATTTTACCTGTTTCCTCGCCAACTCCTGACATTTGACCCAATAAAGAAGGAAAGGTCTTATTCCCTCTAAAAAATTCGGATAAGCTATTTCCTCTTTCCACATATGTTGCAGCATCTTGAGTAGCCTGTTTTAATTCCAGCCCTCCAACAACATCTGCAACAATATGTAAAGCCTCAACTATTGGAATTGCAGAATTTATAAGTAAACTTAATGTTCTAGCAAAAGAAGTAACTTCCTTGGATTTGTTAATTTTTCCAAAAACTGGTAATTTATAAGAAAGCTCAGATAAAAGCTTTTTTCCATAATCCGTTTTTTTAAAGTACAACGCGGAGACCACCACACCTCCAATTAAAAACAGCGTAATTAAAATGTTTGAAGTCATAAAATCAGAAATAGCAATCATGACTTTGGTAGGTAAAGGCAATTCTATATCCATGCTGTCATACATACTAGACAGCTGAGGAATAACCATTATCATCATTAAAACGAACACTCCTAACATGGCAATCATAACAATGGCAGGGTAGATCATGGCTCCTTTAAACTTGGCTTTTAGATTTCTTTCGGATTCCATTGTTGTTGCAAGTCTTTTTAATATTACATCCAAATTACCCGAAGACTCACCAGCTCTAACCAAAGCCTGATATGTTTTTGAAAAAATATCTGGGTATCTACTAAAAGCATCAGACAAAGTTGCCCCACCTTCCACATCTTTTAATATATCGGCTAAAATTTTGCGAAATTTTGGGTTATCTACTTGACCCACTAAAACCTCTAGGGATCGAGACAAAGGGAGGCCTGCTGAGATCATGGTGGAAAATTGACGAGTAAAGGCTACAATATCATCGGTGGAGACGCCCCTTAAAGACATTATTGACTCTAAAATATCTCCTTGAGATTTTTCTACACTGGTAATAAAAAAGTTCTCCTTTTTTAGTAGCCCAACAGCAACCGATTTGTCCTTTGCCTCAACAGTACCTGTTTTCTTTTTGCCATCCTGATCTAGAGCAGTGTATTTATAAACGGGCATATATTACTTTAAAAATCTCCTCACTTGGTCAGGATTTAATGAATATCTTAAAGCCTCATCAGGAGATACAATTCCTTTTTCTATTAAAGTTGCCAAACTCCTATCTAAAGAGGTCATTCCTAAATGAGCACTGGTATTTATAACATTATTTATCTGCTCAAATTTTCCTTCTCTAATAATGTTTCTTATAGCATCTGTTCCTAGCATTAATTCCACTGCTGGATGCACACTTCCATCCTTTGCGGGCAACAATCGAAGGGATATAACGGCCTCCAAAATAGCCGAAAGCTGAGATTGAAATCCCATCTGTTTTTCTGGTGGAAAAGTGGAAATAATTCGCTCTACAGTTTGTGCCGCCGAATTAGTATGCAAAGTGGCAAAAACCAAATGGCCAGTTTCAGCAATTCGTAATGCTGCCAAAGTTGTATCCATATCTCGCATTTCTCCTATAAATACAACATCTGGGTCCTGCCTCAAAATTGACTTTAAAGCGTTGTCCCAAGAGGCAGTATCCACATACAATTCTCGCTGTTCTATCAAGGATTTTTTGTTCGTAAAAATGTACTCAATTGGGTCTTCCAGTGTAATAATGTGCTCCGCCCTAGTTTCATTTATCTGATCTATTATAGAAGCAATAGTAGTAGATTTTCCATGTCCAGCAGGACCTACTACTAAAATGAGTCCTTGTTTTACATTTGCCAGTCCACCTATAATTGGAGGTAAGTTTAATTCCTTTAAGGACGGGATCACTTGAGGGATGTATCTTAACGCCACCGAAGGGTACCCCTTTTGATAAAACGCATTTACTCTAAATCTTGCCTTACTTCCAAGCGAAATAGAGAAGTCCAGCTCCCTGCTAACTTCAAGGACTGACATTTGATCTGGCTCTAAAACCTGAGTTAAAAAGCTATTGACATCTTCAATTGTCATTACTGGAAATTCAGATAGGGGAGAGAGGTTTCGTTTAATCCTTACAACGGGAGCAGAACCAACTGTTAGATGCAAGTCAGAAGCATCCAGTGAGACTACTTTTTCTAAAATTTTTGGGGCAGAAAAGCTCATTTTATTTAATAACTCTCATTACTTCCTCAAGGGTGGTAGCACCCTCTAAAACTCTAAATACTCCATCTTGTTGTAATGTTATCATACCTTCCTTTGTTGCCTGCTCGTGAATCTTTCCAGAAGAGGCATGATCCAAAATCATATCTGCAATAGTTTCACTTACATTTAACACTTCAAATATTCCTACTCTTCCATGATAACCAGTATTCGCACATTTGTCACATCCCTTTCCTCTAAAAACGGTAAGTTGTGGGTTATTTAACTTTTTCATGGCTTCAATAATGGCTTTATCTCTAGTTGTTGTAGCTACTTTGGATGGGTCTAGAGAATGAAGGATTGAGCGCATTTCCTGCTGCACTTCTTCTGGGGGAGTGATTTCTTCTTTACAATGTGGGCAAATTCTTCTAACAAGTCTTTGTGCTACAACAACATTTATTGTGGAAGTTAGCAAGTAGTCTTCTACTCCCTGATCCAACAACCGAGGTATGGCGCCCGAGGCGGAATTTGTATGCAGTGTAGCCAAAACTAAGTGACCAGTTAGGGCCGCATGTATGGCTAGTTCTGCAGTTTCACCGTCACGAATTTCTCCCACCATTATTACATCTGGGTCTTGCCTAAGGAAGGCTCTAAGACCTGTGGCAAAAGTAACCCCTGCTTGAGGATTAATTTGCACCTGATTTACGCCAGGAATTCTAATTTCAACAGGATCTTCCAGTGTCATAATGTTAACCCGTACAG
Organism: uncultured Candidatus Saccharibacteria bacterium; assembly: GCA_964535155.1. Classification (GTDB taxonomy): domain Bacteria; phylum Patescibacteriota; class WWE3; order UBA101185; family UBA10185; genus JAGPFW01. Next base: position 7,348 of record CAZHSR010000005.1, on the reverse strand, counting down.
TATTTAGTTTGTTTAAGGCCGAGGCTAATGTAACGGTTTTACCAGACCCAGTAGGGCCTGTTACCAAAATAATTCCTGTGGGTTTAAGTATTGCTTCTTCCACCCTTTTTAGGGAAAGCCCGCGTAAGCCTAAGTCTTTAAAGGATAAAACGGTGCCTTCGTCTTGCAATAAACGAATAACTACTTTTTCACCATAAACTGTTGGAAGGGTGGAAATACGCAAATCTGTAGCGGTTTCTCCAACTTGAACCTTAAAACGGCCGTCTAAAGGTTTTCGTTTCTCATCCAGCTTCATGTTTGCCAAAATCTTTATTCTGGCAACAATGGGGTCGTGCATGACTTTGGGGAAAGTGCGTTTTTCCTCTAGGACACCGTCTATACGGTATCTAAGTCGCGTGTCTTTTTCATAAGGCTCTATATGAATATCAGAGGCACCAATTTTTACAGCAGTTTCTAGGATCATGCCCACAATTCTTGCCACTGGGGCATCTCGCAATGTAGCGCTAGAGATTTCTTCAGAGTTTCCGTCCAGTTTTAAGGTTGTCTGCTCAATCTCTTCCAGCGCTGCTGAAATCTCTTCGCCTATTTTGCTGCCTTGAAAATCACTTAAAACCTTTTTAACATCTTCTGGAGTTGTAATAAAAGGAATTACCTTAACATTAGACCGCTTTTCTACAAATTCTATTGTTGGCAAATCTAGCGGATCAACCATTGCCAAGGAAAGCTCATTTGTTTCTGCATTGTATTCAAAAGGCACAACTTCTTGACTTGTAGCCAGTTGCATTGTGACGTATGACATCATAGAAGGGTCTGGTTTCTTTTCTGGAAGTGAAACCAAGGGGATGTTATAAGCTTGGCTATATGCTTTTGCAAACTCTAAGGAGGAAACAAGCCCCCGAGTTTTTATGATTTGCGAGATAGGTACGCCTGTATTTTGACTCTCAAATTTAAGTGCAGAAACCTGGTCCAAGGTTATAAGTTCCTTTTCGTAAAGGATGTCTTCAATTGTCTTACCAGTAAATTCGTAGGCCATAGGCAGTTTAATTAATCATAACATAATGAGGACACTTCTCACCGAGGACACTTCTCAAAAAGTAATTTTATATGCAAAATCCTTTTCTTTAAGTTAAAGAGTCCCGATAATATAATTAATACTAGGTAATAGAGCTTTACAGCCTAGGACTAGTGTTTCATAAAAACTTATGAAGAATAAATAAAAACTGCAATCCGTAATAATAATATTTCTCTGCTATTCACATAATTCGTGTTGTATCTTTTTGCAATATTCATTCTTTTAATAGGAAATACTCCTAAGTACCCCAAAATCAGAAGTGTCCTGCACGAGAAGTGTCCTTTAAAAAATGGTAGGATTTTTATATGCAAGGAGCAATATTAATCTTTGGAGGAAATAAAAAGGAAAGGCTACAAAAAATCGAAGGGGTGGTGGCGGACCTTTCGGTTAGGCTGGAGAAAGAAAATAACCCCGACCTACTTAAAATCACACCTGAAAAAGGGAAAAGTAGCATTGGCATAGAAAAAGCTAGGCAAATCATAAAGTTTTTATCTCAAAAACCTTATGAGAGCGACACAAAACTTGTGATTATTGAAGACGCACATTTGTTAAATAAACAGACACAAAATGCTTTACTAAAAAGCCTGGAAGAATTGCCAAAATATGCCACGGTTATTCTAGAGTGCCCCGACAAAAAAAACTTATTGGAAACCGTAATTTCAAGGTGCCAGCTAATTCAATTGTCAGGTAAAGCTCAAAAGGGGAGCGATGCTCCTTCGTGGGAGAAAATAAAGAAACTTCCAATAAGCGCAAAGCTTGATTTGGCAGAAAAAATAGCAAAAAAAGAGCGGTTAGAGGCTATTGCTATCTTGGAAAACTGGATAAATTGCGAGTTGGAATTAATGAGGAAATCAACAAAAACCGAAGAGATGAGGCAGCAAAAGGAAAACCTCCAATTATTAGCAGAAGTCAAAGAGGATTTGAAGGCGACAAATGTGAATTTGGCTCTGGGAATGGATAATCTGCTGGTGCATTTACAGTAGGAAAATTCTGTCACAAAAGCGAAAAACCCAATAGACACGCATTATACAAGTTTACAGAAGCCAAAAAATCACCTAGAATAACTCAGTCTATGACCAAAAGCGACATTAAAAATAACACACCCATCGACTACGGAGCCGACCAAATACAAGTCCTAGAGGGCTTAGATCCCGTTAGAAAACGCCCTGGAATGTACATTGGCTCCACAGGAATTACAGGCTTACATCACTTAGTTACTGAAATAGTCAACAACTCCATGGATGAAGCTATTGCCGGATTTGCCTCTCACATCAAGGTTGAATTTTTTAAAGACGGTTCTGTTGCCATTTACGACAACGGCCGTGGCTGTCCTTATGAAATGAACAAGCAATATGGTGTTAGTGCCTTGGAACTTGCCTTTGCAAAACTTCACGCGGGAGGAAAATTTGGTGGGGGCGGGTATAAGGTTTCCTCAGGACTTCATGGCGTAGGCTCTTCGGTTGTTAATGCTCTTTCCAAATGGATGAGGGTTTATGTCAAAAGAGGTGACGACCAAGTACTTGTTGAATTTAAAGATGGCGGAAGATTAGTTAGCCCTACGCATAAGTTTGACCCAAAAAATCCAACCGAATTAAAAAGCACCAATTGGGAAATTGACCTCAAAGACTGGGAACATGAATCGGGAACAATTGTCCAATTCCTTCCAGACGAAACAGTTTTTGAAGACGTCAACTTTAGAATCAACTTTTTTATAGATCAATTAAAGGAATACGCATATCTTACAGCTGGAATAAAATTTGAACTTGTTGACCACAGAGAAGATTTGCATCATACATATTATTTTGAAGGCGGTGTAAAAACCTTTTTAACCTCACTTAACAGAAACAAAACTGCCATTAACAACAGAGTTTTTTATGTCCACAATAGCATTGACGAGGTAGAAGTTGAAGTAGCTATGCAATATAACGACTCGTATGCAGAAAATGTTATTTCATTTGCAAACCACATAAAAACAATCGAAGGAGGAACACATTTAACGGGATTTAGATCAGCTTTAACCAGGTCAATAAATCAATATGCCAGAGATAAAGAATATTTAAAAGAAAAGGATCAAAATCTTTCCAGTGAGGACCTGCGAGAAGGATTAACTGCCATTGTTTCCATTAAGCTAAATTCGGATGAGTTGCAATTTGAGGGTCAAACAAAAGGAAAATTGGGGAACTCAAGAGTTCGTTCTATAGTGGAATCCGTTACAAAAGACGCCTTGGACATGTTTTTGGAAGAGAACCCTAAAGAAGCCGAGAGAATTATTCAAAAAAATGTTTTGGCTTTAAGGGCAAGACTTGCGGCAAAAGCAGCTAGACAGACAGTTTTAAGAAAAGGCATCTTAGATGGAAGTGGAGTTTTACCCGGTAAACTGGCCGACTGTTCGTCCAAGAAATCCGAAGATACAGAGCTTTTTATTGTAGAAGGAGATTCAGCAGGAGGTTCTGCAAAAGCGGCTCGAAGTAGAGAATTTCAGGCTATATTGCCCCTTTTTGGAAAAGTTCTAAACACGGAAAGGGCTAGACTAGACCGAGTAATTGATGAATTCCGCTTAAAAAACTTAATTATTGCCATAGGGGTTGGAATAGGGGAGCATTACGACCCTGCAAACCTTAGGTATAACAAATTAATTATCATGGCAGATGCTGACGCGGATGGAATGCATATTAATACCCTATACCTAACCTTTTTTTACAGACACATGAAACAGTTAATAGAAGGCGGGCATGTGTATGTGGCTTTCCCTCCTTTGTTTAAAGCTTCTTGGGGTAAAAACAAGAAATATCTATTTGATGAAAGTGAAAGAGAAAAATTTGCAAAGACTGAAGAAGGTAAAAAAGCCACTATTCAACGGTTTAAAGGTCTTGGAGAAATGAATCCAGAAGAACTTTGGGAGACTACTATGAATCCAGAG
>CAZHSR010000005.1:0-3346 GCA_964535155.1 uncultured Candidatus Saccharibacteria bacterium | reverse complement strand
AAGAAAATTACCATCGATGACGCGGCAGCTACAGAAGAGACTTTTACAACATTAATGGGGGATCAAGTCCCTCCGAGGAAAAGATTTATCCAAACACATGCTAAACAGGCTAATGTGGATATTATTTAATTTATAAAAAATATGAACATTTATATAACAGGACATAAGACACCAGATTTAGACAGCGTAATATCAGCAATTTTATATGCTGAATTTTTGACAAAGACTGGGAAATATACCGACGCAAGGATAATCCCTGCGAGGGCGGGTGAAATAAATAAAGAGACAGCCTTTGTCATACAAAAGTTTGGGGTAGAAATTCCTACAAGTTTAGATTCTGCCGAGGTAACAGACAAGGATAAGTTTATACTTGTGGATCATAACGAAGAGAGTCAGCGACATGAAAAGGTTAATCCAAAAGGAGTTTTGGAACTTGTGGACCATCACAAAGTAAATCTTAACTTTGCATTTCCTTTACAAATAAGCATTCTTCCCGTGGGGGCAACTGCATCAATAATTTACTCATTATTTAAAAAAGAGGGAATAGAGCCTTCCGAAACTGCAAAGAACCTAATTTTATGTGCCATCCTTTCGGATACGCAAGGCTTAAAATCTAGCACTACAACAGGATTGGATTCAGAGTTTGCGCATGAATTGGCAGAAAGACTAGAAGCGGATTTAGACAAACTCACTTTTGAAATATTTAAGGCAAAATCGGATATTTCAGGCCTTTCACTAGAAGAAATTGCCAAAAAAGACTTTAAGGTGTTTAAATTTGGCGAAAAAGAAGTGTTTATAAACCAAATAGAAACTGTAGAACCAGATGTTATCCTTGAAAAGAAGGCGGAGTTAATAGAGATTTTGGAAAACGCAAAATCTGAGGAAGGGGCAGGAATAGGTTATATTGTCATAACTGATATATTAAATGTAAATTCGCAAGTTTTGTACTCAAATGAAGAAGAGCAAAGAATCTTAGAAGAGGCCTTTACAACAGAAGGAATTGACGGAATTGCTGACATTGGTCCAAAAATGAGTAGAAAAAAGGACATTGCGCCTCAAATTGAGAAAGTGTTAACTAAATAAAATAAAATGGCAAAAAAAGATAAGGACAATGAAGAATTAACTTCAATAATAAATGGGGATTCTGAAAACAATGAGGAAGTTGTAGCTAATGGCGAAGAAGTTGTGTCCAACGAAGAAGTAGCGGAAATCCCTGACGATCCAAACATAATTAAAACCGACATTTCTGAGGAAATGCAAAAGTCATACCTAGACTATGCAATGAGTGTTATTGTTTCCCGAGCCCTTCCCGATGTGCGTGACGGATTAAAACCTGTCCATAGACGCATTATTTATGCTATGCAGGACCAAAACATGACCTTTGCCAGCAAATATAACAAATCTGCGGCAGTTGTTGGAGAGGTTATGAAAAAGTACCATCCACATGGGGATACAGCCATTTATGATTCCTTAGTTAGAATGGCCCAAGACTTTTCGCTTAGGTACCCGCTAATAAACCCACAAGGAAACTTTGGAAGCATAGACGGCGATCCTCCAGCTGCAATGCGATATACAGAATGTAGAATGAATAAAATTGCTGAAGAATTGTATGCAGATATTGACAAAGAAACCGTTCCTTTCCTTTTAAACGACCTTCAAAACGAAGAACCTGCCTTCTTACCTTCTAAACTACCCAATGTTTTACTCAATGGGGCATCTGGTATTGCAGTGGGAATGGCAACTAATATTCCACCTCATAATTTAGGCGAAGTGGTGGATGGCATAAACTTCATGATTGAAAATGCCGATAACATAGGAAAGGAGCCAGAAAAAGGGGCAGAGAGCCAAATAGCTTCGGTTGATTTTGAGTCCACAGCAACAGTAGAAGACCTTGTTAAATACATAAAAGGCCCAGATTTCCCAACAGGAGGAATAATTTATAACAAAGAGGAAATTATTCAAATGTATGCAACTGGAAGAGGAAGAGTTGTTGTTAGAGCAAAAATGGAAATTGAGGAAGAAAAAGGAAAGGCTCAAATTATTGTCACAGAAATTCCTTATCAGGTAAACAAATCCTCATTAATTGAGAAAATTGCCGAAAATGTGAAAAAAGACAAGATTCAGGGAGTTTCAGATTTAAGGGATGAATCAGACAGAGATGGAATGCGAATTGTAATTGAGCTTAAAAAGGGAGTTGTAGCTAAAAAAGTAGAAAATCAACTGTATAAATATACTCAATTACAAAACACTTTTAATACAAACATGGTGGCTCTTTTAAATAGCGAGCCAAAACTTTTAACTTTAAAAACAATATTAGAGGAATTTATAAAGCACCGACAGATAATAGTTATTAATAGAACAATTTATTTACTCAAAAAGGCAAGAGAACGAGAGCACATTTTACTAGGGCTAAAAATAGCTCTGGACAACTTGGATGAAGTCATAAAGCTTATTAGAGGAAGTAAAGATGCAGAAACAGCAAAATCAGGATTAATGAAGCGCTTTGGACTTTCCGAAATTCAAGCCCAAGCCATTTTGGACATGCAACTGCGCAAATTAGCAGCTCTGGAAAGGCAAAAAATAGAAGATGAGTTAAAAGAAATAATGGCAACAATAGCAGGTTATGTGGCCATATTATCTTCTCCAAAGAAAATCATAGAAATAGTAAAAGCAGAGTTACTGGAAATAAAAGAAAAATATGGAGATGAGAGAAGAACCAAAGTATTAAAAGGAGAAGCAGGAATTATTGAAGAAGAAGATTTAGTTCCAAATGAGCCATGCATAGTCACCATTTCCAAGGAGGGCTACATAAAGAGGTTAAAAGAAGCCTCTTATAAGACACAAGGAAGGGGAGGAAAAGGCGTCCAAGGATCCGACTTAAAAGATGACGATGCCATGGACAAAATGAGAATTTGCAATACACATGACTACGGATTTTTCTTTACCAACCAAGGAAAAGTTTACAAAATGAGAGTTTGGGAAATTCCTGAATCTTCAAGAACAGCAAGAGGCACCGCTTTAGTAAACTTTTTAGGCATTTCACAAGGGGAAACCATTGAATCCTTTTTAGCTATTACGGCAGAAGAAATAGAAAAAGGAAAAGGTCATATTGCCTTTGCCACCAAAAACGGACTTGTGAAAAAAACCGCATTAAGCGAATTTGACAACATTAGAGCCACAGGAATTATAGCTATTGGCTTAGAGGCAGGGGATTCTCTTGTAAGAGCGGATCTCACATCGGGGGAGGACCATATAATGCTTGTTACAAAAGGCGGATTGGCAATCAGATTTGAAGAAAAAGACGCAAGGCCCATGGGAAGAAGCGCCAAAGGAGTTACAGGATTGC
>CAZHSR010000004.1:0-34501 GCA_964535155.1 uncultured Candidatus Saccharibacteria bacterium | reverse complement strand
CTCTGGTGCCAAATGGAGTAGGGGAGCTTTTTTTAACCTCTAGTGCGAGGGATAATCCCTTGGACTATGGGAACAACTTAATATGTGTTGGCCGTATAGAGCCTAGAAAGAACCAATTAAACATTATTAAAGCTGTTGAAGCCTTGCGACAAGAATTAGAAGAGGACCTACAACTAGTTCTTATTGGCAAAACAGTGAAATCAAGGCATTTTGAGTATACAAAAAAGTTTTCCCAGGCAATAAAAGGCAAAGAATGGATCCATCACATTGAGCAGGTACCATATAAAGAAATGCCTTCCTATTACCACTTTGCCAAAGTAGGAATTTCAGCCAGTTGGTTTGAGACCACAGGTTTAACAAGTCTGGAGGCCCTTTTCTGTGGAGCAAACGCCGTTGCCTCTGGTGAAAGGGCTAAAGAGTATTTGGGGGATTTGGCATATTATTGTGTGCCCGAGGATGTTAACTCTATCAAAAACGCTATCAAAGAAGCTTATTTTGCAGAGCCAAAGGCAATCCCAGATTTTATGAGACAATCTTTAACATGGAAAAATGCTGCAAAAAAGACTTTCGAGGTTTATCAAGAGGTTTTAGGAGAGCCTAAATCTTAAGAAAATATGAACATAGAATTAGTTTTAATACCAATAATATTTTTTTCCTCCTTGTTACTGCTTTTGACAGACAAAAAATTAGCAATTCATGTCCTGCTTGTGCTTTCCGTGCTTTTACATAAGCAACTTTTTAAAATTTATTCTTGGAATTTTTTGCCCATTCGAGTCTTTATGTTAGCTTTTCTTGCTTGGTCGTGCGGAATTGTGGCATATTCTGTCATTAAAAAGAAAACCTTAAAACCGATTTTTGCAAAATTAAAGGACCCCTTCATCATGCTGTTGGTCGCACTTTGGTTTGTTAGGGTTTTGTCCCTATTTTTTACAAAAAACCTTGGTGCAAGCATTAATTTGCTAGCCTTTTTTACAACAATAGTTTCCCTAGGAATTTTCCTTTATCTTTACTTAAAAGATGCTCCCCATCAAACATTAGCTTACATAAAAACTTACATTTTCATCCTTTTTGCACTTTGTCTTTTTGCCTATTTTCAAGCTTACTTGTACCTTTCTGCAGGAAAAATAATTGGAGCTTTATGGAATATTCCAGATAAGTTTCCTCGATTGGGATCGCTTTTTTGGGATGTAAATCACTTTGGAGGCTTGTTAGCAGCTCTATTACCTGTTTTGGGAGCCTTAATCCTGTCAGCAAAGAAAATAAAGCATGCGCTTTTGTATTCCCTAATGCTTCTTCCTATGTCAGGAGTCTTGCTCTTTACAAATTCACGAACCTCATGGATTTTGGCAGGTGTTGCGGGTTTAACTTTTGTTTTGCTTCTGCTTTTTAAGCGATTCGGAAAGAAAGGAATCTTTGCAATTGGCCTAGTCCTAGCTTTTTTTACGGGAATTTTCCTATCAGAATACAGTGTCCACGGCAGTCCTTTAAGAGAAAAAATTAATAACTTTTTCCACTATCGCATGGATTCATTTGATGCCCATTTTATGCTTATTAAAGGCGCCATAGAAATATTTAATAAGTACCCCGTTTTAGGTGGCGGATATGGGGGATTTTTTGAACACTTTGCAGATACCAGCATCGCTGCCGAGTACTTTGGTAGAGATCCCGCTGCTTTTACCACAAGGGTTCCTGCGCATACTATTTGGGGGGAAGTTTTATCTGAAACTGGTTTAGTAGGCTTATCTATCTTTGTTTTGTTCATGACTCTAATACTGGGCTCTCTTTTATACTTATTTTTTAAGACTGAATCTAAAGAACAAACCCTGTTGTCCTCCGCCATGTTTGCCTCCATTCTGGGATGGTTGGTTGCGGGCATTTTTTACTCATATAACAGTGAATTTTTCTTTTTAGTCCTGTTTTTGTATTTCATGTATGCTGTTTCTTCTTTAGGAAAAGATTTTGGTGTAAATCAAATGGTTTCATTTTTAAAAAATCGCCTAGATCTAGGTTTCATCCTTTTATCAACCCTTTCGTTTGCATTAATCTTCATCTCATTAGGTAAAAATCACTTAATTCCTTGGGACGAGGCCATTTATGCAGGCGTTTCTAAAAACATGGTAAAGACAAGTGAATATTTAGTAATGGAATGGGTGCCAGGGAAAGTCTGGTTTGAAAAGCCCCCGCTTATGATGTGGTTGATGGCTGGGTTTATGAAACTCATGGGAGTAGGGGAATGGGCGGCAAGAATCCCTTCGGCTATGTTTGGCTTTTCAACAATTTTGCTAGTTTATATTTGGGCAAAAAAGCTCTTTGGAAAAGGAGCCGCCTTTATTTCGGGATTAGCGCTGCTTACATCGGTTCACTTTTTATATTACGCACGGGCTTCCATGATGGATGTTTCTGTGACCTTTTTTATAACTCTGGCGCTTTACTTTTACTATTATGCAAAACAAAACAAGAAGTCTTCCCTATGGCTTTTGTCTGGACTTTCCATTGGACTTGCAATTATGACAAAAGGAGTTGTGGGTCTTTTGCCTTTTGCAATAATAGGTTTATATGAGCTATATTTGTTTTTTACAAGGGCACAAAAACTTTCGGTTGAGTTGGTTAAAAATTATTCCCTGCTTTTCATTTACGCCTTAATAATAGTGCTACCTTGGCATTTATATATGCACTTAAAATTCGGAGCAGATTTTTGGGCAAATTATATTGGGTATCATGTGTTTGATCGCGCCTTGACAGCAATTGAAGATAAGGGTCAGCCATTTTTCTGGTATTTAATTGTAATGAAGGTGAGTATGCGAATTTGGTTTGTGGCTTTAATTCCAGCTTTTGCATACGGGATCTTTAAAGCTGTTAAGAAGCAGAAAAAATTTGTTTTCCTTTTGGTTTGGTCTCTGTTTATTTTTCTGTTTTTTTCAATAGCAAAGTCAAAATTGATTTGGTATATGACCCCAATTTACCCAGTGGCTGTAATGTTTGTAGGAATCTTTATTAGAGATGCCACTCAATGGATGTTTTTTGTTTTATGCAATTTAAGGAGTAAGCCCCTGAGAAAGTTATTTACACCAAAAGAAATCCCTTTAGTAGGCGTGTTCCTTTCATATTTTGCAATAACAGTTTTTGGCTTGACCTATTTTTATTACCACAAGCACATGGTTTATACAGGTGATTTAACAGGTTCTCAAGCAAAGTTGTTAAAGTTAAAAGATGTGCATTTTGGGTTAGGTGAAAAAGTGTATGCCGATAGGATTGAACTCCCGTTAATACTTTTTTATTCAGATAGTCCTTATGAACAAGTTGATTATTCCCCTTTGAAGCAAAGATTAAAAAGTGCTGGGGATAATAAGCAGATTGTTTTTATTACAAAAGGCAGTAGGTATTCTTCTCTAAAAGAAGATTTTCCTCGCATTTCTTCTGTACAGGCTGATGGCGATTGGATTTTGGGGTATCTTCCAGTGAAGCCTCCCGAACCTTTAATATCAGAAATACTAGAGTATTAGACTTTTTCTGGTTTAAATATATAGTAGCTTGTTATTATTGTTGCCACTACCCCAGCTCCCAATTGAGCATACGCCAATCCAGTTAAACTCAGGGAAGGCACTAAAAATAGAACTCCCAACACAAAGGCGCCAAGTTTAGAAAGACTTATTGTCAAGATTTTCTTGGTATCTTCCTGTATAAAAAAGTAATTTTCCATAAAGGAAGCAATTGCACTAAAAGCTGCTGCAAAAACCAAGACGTTTAAAAGTCCCAAAGATCTTTCAAACTGTGGCCCAAAAAATCTTGCAATAACAAATTTTGAGGCCACTATTCCAAAGATTCCAATTATTAAAATTCCTCCCGATAAAAGGAAAATCTCATCGAAACTGTATTTCAAATCTTGCTTTTTCCGTTTTGCATTTTTTGGCAAAAGAACTGTAAAGATGGAAAGAGAAATTAGTGTAAATATTACTGAAACCTTATTTGCTAAAGCAAAAACCCCTACATCAGAAAACCCTTGAATTGTGTTTGCAATAGCATTGGAAAGGGCTGGCCACATTTCGGTTATGATTTGAGAAATACCTGCTGGCCACGAAGGTTTTAAAAGCGAAAAGTTTAATTTTAGTTTTTGAGATTTTAGGGTATTATTGATAAGAAGCAAAAATAGCCCTGAGAAAATGGAGAAGCCAAAAATTCCTGTTGTTAAAGGAACTGTAGGTTTGAGAATCCCCAGCATTAGGAGAGGTGCAAAAAAAGCCTTTATTACGGCAGGAATTGTATAAAGCAAGACCAAAAGAGAATAAGATTCTTCCTTTTGATAAAAGGCATATAAAAGGTAATTTAGAGTGTATGCAAAAAGGCTTCCCAGCATTATTAAAATCAAATCCACAGAAAATAGGCGAAAAATGGCCAGAGAAATTAGACCTAAAATGGAAGCTACAGCAAAAAGGAAAAATTTTAATGTAATAAATTCCTGCGAATTTACTTTATGCAATATTGATTTAGTCACAAAAACCGAGTTAGTGCCAAAGTCTGTTAGTCGCGCCAAGACCAAGAGGATGCTCACAAATAAGGCGTATTTTCCAAAATCTGCCAGATTCAGAGAATTTGCAACTGCCCAAAGAAAAATAAATCCCAAAAGCGCGTTTATCATGTTTCCTGCAGTTACAAGGGATATTTTTTTTAGCATGGGGAAAGTATATCACTGAATTTTTTTTAAAAGTTTGCAAAATGTCTCAACATTCACTATACTGAATTTATAAGAGATCGGGATGGCTGGCGACTCCTTATTTGTAAGGATGATACCCAGTCCTTGGCCTTAGGGTACCCGATCTTAATTTATTCTCAAAATTTCCTGAGCAGTAATTTTATAAGTTTCTTTGCTTTTCTTTATGTATACCGCATAAGCTCTTTTATGGGCAGGAGACTCTTTTCCTACAAGCCCAAATACTATATGAACCTTATGTTTTGGATATATTTTTTCCAGAATCCTAAAAACTTCTGCCTTAATCTCACTTTCATGTCCTGGATATTCCTTGTCAATAATGATTTTATTGTGTGGCTTTATCTTCGAAATCGCTAAGGCAATAATTGTAGAGAAAGTTTTGTAAGTAAACTGTTTTGGCTTACCCTTTTCTCTAAAGTATTTTAGTGATTTTCTCTTTTCACTCCCAGATATGCTTATTGTGATTGACTTGGAATTAGCCAGTGCAATTACGGTAATCGAATTAGTTTGCTCAATTTTTCCAGATTGATCTACTTCATAATGCATTTTGAAATAATATCACCTCAAGACCCATTTATTCAATGTATATAGTATTATATTTGTAGTTTGCGAAATATTTCAATCGTTACTATAATAAATTTATAGAGATCGGGATGACTTCCAAATCTCCTGGTATAAAGTCCAGAGATAGGAGGTCTTTGCCTCAGGGTACCCGATCTCAACTTATTTCTATAAGTCGCCTCATAAGTGCTAAAATCTATTTATGCCTCCAAATAAAAAACGAATAGGAATAGATTGTCGAATGTGGGATGAAACAGGTATTGGCAGGTATATTCGCAATATTGTTACAAAAATTTCAAAACTTGATGCCCAAAATGAATATGTCCTCTTTTTCCTTCCCAAAAACATGGAAAGCCAAGAATTTCCTTCCAATTTTAAAAAAATAGCTGTTGATATAAGGTGGCATACTTTTGCAGAACAAATAAAATTGCCTTTAATATATTTGCAACAAAATCTGGATTTGCTTTTTGTACCGCATTTTAATGTACCAATTCTGTATCCAAAAAAGTTTGTGGCTGCAATTCATGATTTAACTATTTTGCGAGTAAAAACTGGAAGGGCTACAACGCTTCCTTATCCTTTTTATCTGGCAAAGCGCTTGGCTTTTAAATTAAATGTTTTAAGTACAGCTTTTAGGGCGAAAGCTATTTTTAATGTTTCAAATTTTGTCCGAGAGGACTTAATAAAAACATTTCATTTGCCTCCTGAAAAACTTATTGTGACGCTTTGTGCTGCCTCCGAAAAATTTCATCCTGTTTCTGCAGAAGATTCTATCGCAGTTTTGCAAAAATATGGAATTAAAAAACCATATTTATTTTATGTTGGAAATGCACATCCTCATAAAAATTTAGAGACTTTAATAAAAGCTTTTGAAAAGATTTCTCAAAAACGCCCAGATTTAAGTTTGGTTTTAGGTGGAAAAAAAGAATTTTTTTATGAACGCTTAGAAAATGAGTTATCTCAAAGTGCAATAAAAGAAAAGGTTATATTTACAGGCTTTATTGACGATGACGATTTACCTGCCTTATATTCTCAAGCAGAAGCCTTTGTTACCCCTTCGCTTTATGAAGGCTTTGGGATTCAGCTTTTGGAAGCCTTTTCTTGCGGTACTAAAGTAATTTGTTCTAACACTACATCTCTTCCCGAAGTTGGCGGAAATGTTGCTTTTTATTTTGACCCTAGAAATGTGGATGACATAGCAGAAAAAGTTCTCCTTGCTTTGGACTCAGAATATAATCAGCAAGCAGGGTTTGATCAGGTAAAAAAATTCTCATGGGAAGTTTCTGCACAAACAATTTTAGAAAAGCTTCAAGAAAATCTTGATTAAATGAAATTAGCAATTGTCTTTGACGATTTAATTCAATATGGAGGTGCTGAACGCCTCTTACTTGCAGTAACAGAAGTATTTTCGAATGCCCCAGTTTTTACTTCTGTAGCAACATCGGAATGGGAAGAGATCTGCAAAGAAAAGCATATAAAATTGCGTACTTCGTTTATGCAAAAATTACCCTTTAAGAAAGGCTTAAATCGCTTATATTCCGTTTTAGGTTTGCATATTTTAGCCTTTGAATCCTTGGATTTCTCCCAATTTGATGTAGTTCTGTCAATTTCAGCAAGATATGCCCATGGAATAATTACAAAACCTGATACAAAGCACATTTGTTATATGAATTCTCCTGGAAGAATGTTTTGGGATTCTTTTTCCTACTTTCAAAACGAAGGAATTTTTATAAAAATTTTAAGACCCTTAATTCAGCCTTTTTTAGCTCATGCAAGAAATTGGGATTTTACTGCTTCACAAAGGGTAGATTTTTTTATTGCTAATTCGCCAGTCCCACAAAAAAGAATAGAAAAGTATTACAAAAGAGATTCGGAAGTTATTTTTCCTCCTGTGGAATTTCCAAATTTTCAAGAAATAGACTCAACTCTGCAATCACAAAAATATTTCTTGATTGTAACAAGGCTTCTCTCATGGAAAAAAGTTGATATAGCAATTAAAGCTTGTGCAAAATTAAAAAGGCCTTTAAAAATTATTGGAACAGGCCCCGCCTTAAAGGATTTGCAAAAATTAGCAAAAACAGGATCCCTAATAGAATTTTTGGGATATGTGTCAGAAGAGGAAAAATGGAAATTACTTAAGAATTGCGAGGCTTTTATAATGACCCAAGAAGAAGATTTTGGAATTTCACCCTTGGAAGCAATGGCAATGGGAAAGCCAGTCATAGCTTATAAAAAAGGAGGCGCATTAGTTTATGTAACGCCACAAGAAACAGGCGAATTTTTTGAAGAGCAGACTCCCGAATCCTTGGCAGAGGTTTTGCAAAGCTTTGAGGCCACAAAATTCCATCCGCATGAGTGCCAAACCCAAGCAAACCTTTTTACAAAGCAAAAATTTCAGGAGAAAATTGCGGACATTGTAAATAAGGTATACTACAAGGCAATATGACTTTTTACCACATAGGCAAGAGGGCCATTGATATTGTTGGCGCTCTCCTTGGCATAATTTTTTCTGCTCCAATAATGATTGTCACTGCAATTCATATAAAACGAGTCTCACCAGAAGGTCCCGTTTTTGCAGATATTCCTTTAAGACAGGGAAAAGATAACAAGGAATTTAAGTTTTTTAAATTTAGGTCCATGATTCCTCACGCACATCAATGGCTTTTAGATCACCCAGATATTCATGAAAAATACAAAGCAAATGGTTACAAAATTGAAGCAGAAGAAGATCCCCGAATAATCCCTGGGGGAATTTTTATGCGCAAGTACAGCATTGATGAACTCCCTCAATTTTTTAATGTTTTAAAAGGGGAGATGAGTTTAGTTGGTCCAAGGGCATATTATCCATTTGAGTTAAAGGAACAATTACAAAAATATCCAGAAGTTGCAAATTATGTGGATATTTTAAGGACTATAAAGCCTGGTATTACAGGAACTTGGCAAGTAAACGGTCGTTCTGATGTGGATTTCCTGACGCGGGTGAAAATGGATGCAGAATATGCACAAAAAGGTTCTTTGTTGTATGATATTTGGGTGTTAATTCAAACACCTTATGTAGTTTTAACAATGAAAGGAGCAAAGTAGAAATGTCCGCAAATTTTTGGAAGCCAGGAAATTCGGTTTCAAAAGAAAGAGTCCCAAGAGAAAAGAAGTCACTTGGGAAGTTTAAAAAATTTAACCTATCTCCAAAGCAAAAAAAATCATTAAGTATTGTCGCAGGTTTTTTTGTTTTGATTGGAGTTTTAGCATATTTTGTAGTTATTAAACCAGGGATGGAACTTGCTTCCCATGCCCTTGCCCTAAAAGACAGCACTTTCCTTGTAAAAACTGGATTTGCAAATAGGGATTTAATCCAAATGCGTGCTGGTTTTGATGGTGTAGAGACCAATCTAGAAAACCTTCGTCAAACGAGAGACGCAAAATTTGGATGGGTGGCAGGTTTTGGGCCGTTAAAAAATTATTATGCCGATTCTGAATCAGCCATTATTTTTGCGGAACATTTGGTTGAAGCAGGTAGGGAAATGGCAACTCTTTCAGAGCCTTTTGCAGATGCCATGGGATTGAGAATTTCCGAGGATCAAGAACCTTCCCAATTAAGCCTAATAGATGCAGTTGCAAGCTGGGTTTCAATAATGCCAGAACTTGCGGAAGACATTGATGTTGTTTTAGAACAGTTGGATCTAGCAGGAGATGCCTTGGCAAAAATAGACGCAAGTAGGTATCCAGAAAAGTTTAGAAAAACAGAAATTCGTGCCAATTTAGAAAGAGCACAAACCATTTTATCTTCCATAAATGAAGCAGGTCCAGACATTAAAAAAGCTTTAGTTGTAGTGCCAGCTCTACTTGGTGTTGATGGCAAAGAGCTTAGATACATGATTATTATGCAAAATGATAAAGAAATTCGCCCCACAGGAGGTTTTTGGACAAATTACGCTACATTTAAGGTTAGAAACGCAATGTTAAATTCAGAGTTTAGTTCTCATGATATGTACAGTATTGATGATGCCTTGTCGTATATTGACTCTTGGTACGATTTTCCAGATGCACCCCCAGCATATGCAACTTATTTAAAAGTTGAGCATTTGTATGCAAGGGATACTAATTTTTCCCCAGATTTTCCAACTTCTGTAGCGACATTTATGGAATTTTACAATATGGCAATGACCGTAAATCCTTCGATTATTAAACCTGTAGATGGTGTGTTTGCCATTGATACGGTTGTACTTGAGGAGCTAATGGAAATTACAGGGCCAGTAACAGTGGGAGGATTTACATATAATTCGGAAAATGTAGTGCTGGAACTGGAAAAGTTAGCTAGTTTAACTCTAAAGGAGCAGGTAGGAAGAAAGGATATTTTGGGACATTTAATGCAGGCAATGCTTATAAATGTTTTTGAATCGGATGGGAATCTGTGGCCACCTTTGATAGAGAAGGGAATTGATTTATTGGTGCGAAAGCATGTTCTAGTTTATATGAATGACGAAGAAGCTCAGGCCTTGTTTGCAAGTTATGGATTAGGTGGGACAGTCACCCCTTCCAAAGAAGGGACAGATTATGCTTATGTTGTCTCCACAAATCTTGGTGGCGATAAAACAAATTGGTTTGTAAAAAAGGCTGTAACTCATGTTTTAGACCAGTCCAATGGAAGGGATTTGCGCACGGTTAAAATTAATTTTGTCTATGTGCAACCAGAAAATGCTTATGGTGCCTTTGCAAAAAGGTATCAAGATTGGCTAAGGCTTTATGTCCCCCAAGGAAGTGAATTTGTTGAATCTTCGGGATTTGACACTCCTTTTGAAGGAGGAGAAGAGCTAGACAAAGCTTATTTTGATGGATTTTTTACTTTGGTACCAGGTGAAAAGCGGGAGATAGTGTTTAAGTACTACTTACCCGAAGGAGTTGTTGGAGATAAATATAAATTAGTGATTCAGAAGCAACCAGGTATAGATGAGGAGTTGCATATTGTGCAGTTGTCAGAATATTCGGAGGAGTTGTTACTAAATAAGGATGCGATTTTTGTGCATTCTTTGTAAACAGCACCTTACGCAAAGGATTTTTCAAAAAAGCTATAATGTAGCCAATGTCTTATAAAAGTAGTAGTTGCATTGTTCTAAAATCCGTTAATTATCAGGACGCAGACAAGATTTATACCTTATATTCCAAGGAGGAAGGAAAAATAAGTGCTATAGCAAAAGGAGTCCGCAAAATCTCTTCCAAAAGAGCAGGAAGCCTAGACACTTTAAATTTAGTTAGTTTAACTCATTTTGAAGGAGTAAACGGGCATAAAACTATTACGGAGGTTAAAAATTTGGCCTCATTTAGGCAATTAAAGCAGGGTCGGGAAAAAGTGGAAGTTGCCTACAAAATTATTGGCTTATTTTTAAAACATGTGGAAGAAGATTCCCCCGATGCAAAGCTTTTTTCTACTTTGGAAAGAACCTTGTACCTGCTAGATGCTTGCGAAATTTCCTTTTTAGCCGTGATTTCATACTTTTACATAAATTTTATGTACAGCTTGGGGTATAAATTGCAATTAAAAAGTTGCGTCATTTGTGGAGAAAAATTAAGTAAAGAATGGGGTTCCGCTTGGTTTAGCATAGAAAAAGGAGGTTTGGTTTGCCCTTCATGCAAGAATTTTGAAGAGGAAATTGGGCTAAAGGGTGCCGCACTTTTAAATAAGTTGCAGGTTTTAAGGGAGGGGGATTTTGGGTATTTTAAAGCTTCAAATACAGCTTTGATAAAGTTAGAAAAAGTCCTAAATAAGTATCTCACCTTTAAGCTTTCATAAAAGTCTGTACTTATTTTTATCTCTTCCTTGATCTTTAGGCCTTTATGAAAACCTAAAATAAAGGAGTGTCCTTCACGAGAAGTGTCCTTCATCATATGATATACTCAACTCATGCCTAAACAAAAGGAATCCACCATTGATATAAATAAAATAGTTAGCCTCTGTAAACGCCGGGGTTTTGTCTTTCCTGGTTCCGAAATTTACGGAGGTCTTGCCAATACTTACGACCTTGGCCCTTTAGGTGTGGAAATGCTTAGAAACATTGCCAATTCTTGGTGGAAATTTTTTGTTCACAATAGAGACGAAATTTTTGGGCTTGATACAAGTATTCTAATGTCTCCCAAAGTTTGGGAAGCTTCTGGTCATACAAAAAGCTTTACAGATGTCTTGTTGGACTGCAAAAGCTGTCAGTTACGCACAAGAGCGGACCATTTAATAGAAAACTTTTTTGAATCACAAGAAAAAGATCAAAAAGTGGAAGGTCTTTCGCCAGAGGAACTAGACACAATAATTACAGAAAACAAGATTGTTTGTCCTTCCTGTGGGGAATTTAACTGGACTCCTTGTAGAAAATTTAACTTACTTTTTGAAACTTCCATTGGAATTATTCCTGGTGAAAAGTCTTTGGCATACCTTAGAGGAGAAATCGCCCAAGGAATGTTTGTCAACTTTAAAAACATCTTAGATACAATGCATCCAAAACTTCCCTTTGGACTTGCACAAACAGGAAAAGCTTTTAGAAATGAAATTACACTTGGAAACTTTATTTTTAGGACCTTAGAATTTAACCTAGCAGAATTTGAATACTTTTTTAACCCCGCAACAACAGATTGGAATGAACTTTTTGACTACTGGCAAGCCGAAATGTACAAATGGATAACAAGACTTGGAATTTCAGAGACAAAACTTAGGTGGCGCACACATACAGATGCAGAACGCTCCCATTATTCAACAAAAACTCAAGATTTAGATTTTGAATTTCCCATGGGATACAAAGAGATGTTTGGCTTAGCTTATAGAACCGATTATGATCTGAAAAATCACATGGAAAAGTCGGGAGTAGATTTAAGATATATTGACTCAAACACAGGAGAAAAGTTGATACCTCATGTTGTAGAGCCTACCTTTGGTTTAAACAGAGTCTTATTTGCTCTTTTAACAGATGGATATGTGGAAGACGGCGAAAGAACCGTCTTAAGATTAAGCCCAGAAATTGCTCCATATAAATTTGCAGTTTTTCCATTATTAAGAAACAAACCAGAGCTTGTTGAAAAAGCCAGAGAAGTCTATAAACATTTAAGTAAAAAGTATGTTGTAGCTTGGGATGATAGAGGAAATATTGGGAAAAGATACTTAAGCCAAGACGAGATAGGAACTCCTTATTGTGTAACAGTAGATTTTGAAACCTTGGAAAATGATACGGTAACTGTAAGGGATAGGGATACCACGGATCAGAGAAGATTAGATTTCAGAGAAGTAGATCTTTAATTAGCGTAATGCTTCTATATATCAATGTCGTTAAGAAGTTCTTCGGGATTTATTTCTTCGCTTAGTTTCTTTAGGGATCCCTCTAACTTCTTTGTATTTTTTGTTTCCATTTTGTTTAAGTCTGAGTAACATTTTTCAAATTTCTTTTGGAAAAGGATAATAACCAGAAGGTTCTTGGCTCCATATTTTTTTGATCCTCAAAGCATGCAGTGCCCTCTGAATCAAAAATGCAGGATGGAAAGTCTTTCTTATTCCCTGAAAGAAGAAAAATATTTTTATGTAGCATCATCCTTCCTGCGAGCATAAAATCCACGAATGATACCCCCTTTGCTTTCCCCTTATATCCATAGATACATGATAGAGTTTGAGCATTTCCCCATACCTGTTTTAGAACATCTTGATGTGGAGGTATGTGATGAAACAAGTCTTGATTTATAAAGTTTTCGTGGGCAACGCGATCCGCAGGTATATAAATATCTCGTAGAAATTCAAATTTTGTGTGTGCCTCAATTACTATAGTTGTTTCACTTAGTATTTTAAATATCTCCTCAAATATAGTTTCATCCTTAAATACTAATGACAAAAAATCATTGTCTAAAAATACATTTTGACCCTTGATTTTGGATTTGAAATTTTCACTCAGCAAAGGATGCATTTCTTTTTAATGCCTCCTTATTCAATGCTTTTGAAGCTTTTATTAAAAGTATCATCTTTTTAAGAGTTTTTTCGTATGATTCCTTACTTCCTTCTCCTTTTTTTAAGTTTTTGGTATCTACGGGAATAGAGTCGGATATGAAATATTTTGGTTTAGATTCTTTCATATATTAAATATATGTAGAAATTGAAAGTTTTTCAAGAAGATACTATTTTTTTACCCTTGCAAGCACACTTACCCGACCTCATTACGACCAAAGAGAGTCGTGAGGGAGGGGAAGTGTGCTTGCAACATTCGGGTTTTCTTTGTATTGACAATGGATACTCATTGGGGCAGAATGGTTATAAATTGGTGAAGAATGGTGAACGGCCTAGAAACAGAGAGTGACCCACCAAATAAGTGGCCAATAACTTTGAAACCATATGAAAATGTTCCTTGGGGAGTACAACCCTAATATAACAACAGGAAATCGAATAGCTCTGCCCAAGAAACATCGCGAACAACTTGCGGAAAATGAAGTTGTGCTTGCAAAAGGTTTTGAAAAATGTGTTTTGGTTTATGACTACAAAGATTGGGGAGAAAGAGTGGAACGCCAAGTTGACAACCTAACAGAAAATGTTTTTTTAGATGACTCTGCAAAGCCCGCAAAAAGGAGTGATCTAGAACGCTATCTTTATACTTCGGCAACAGAAACTTCGATTGATGGGCAGGGGAGAATGGTGATTCCAGCAAATCTTTTGGACTATGCGGGAATAAAAGAGTCAACAGCAGTAATTGGAGTAGGGGATCACATAGAAATCTGGGATTTAGCCTCATGGAAGGCGCACATTAAAAATATATCGGAAAACATGCCCAAATAAGCATATGTTTCATGAGCCTGTTTTAAAAGAAGAAGTTTTGAAATATTTGGAACCTGCCAAAGGAAAAGTCTTTATTGACGCAACTTTGGGAGATGGGGGTCATTCTTTGGAACTTTTAAAAGCAGGAAGCAAAGTCTTGGGGATTGATTGTTATCAAGGTTCTTTGGACCGTGCTACACGTCGATTTGAGGAGGCGGGACTAAATGAAAATTTTACAGGAGTTTTGGGAAATTTTAGGAATATTGAGACTATAGCCCAACAGAATGGCTTTACTCAGGTAGATGGAATTTTATTTGATTTGGGATTTTCATCTTCGGAATTAGATGAGGATTTAGGACTAAGTTTTACACAGGATCAGCCTTTGGATATGCGCCTTGACAAATCATTGGGAGTTACAGCAGCTGATATAGTAAACACTTTTCCAGAAGAGAGTTTAGCTCAAATATTTTTTGAATATGCCAATGAAAGGATGGCAAGAAAGTTTGCAAAAGCAATAGTAGAAACTCGCAATTTGCAGAAGCTACAGACAACAAGACAACTAGCGGAGTTGCTTAAATCTGTGGCCCCTCCAGGTTACGAGCGGGGAAGAATACATCCCGCAACCAGGGTTTTTCAGGCCCTGCGCATAGTTGTAAATGATGAGATTGAAAATTTGAAAACAGCACTGCCCCAGGCTGCACGGCTTTTACTGCCTGGCGGGCGAATGTTAGTTATAAGCTTTCATTCGCTTGAAGATAAAGTGTCCAAGGAATTTGGACGCGCCGTGCAGCCTGCGCTGGAGGGAATTGAGATGGAGGAGGTTACAAAGAAGCCAATTGTACCTTCTGAGGAAGAGCAGGAGAAAAATGTTCGTTCGCGAAGCGCCAAACTTCGGGTGTTTGAAAGGTTTAAGTAAAAGAATTTGGCAAAAAAGTTAAGTTTAAAAATGAGAATAAAAGCGAAAAGCATAACAACAATAGCAACTACAGAAATATCTAAGACTAAAACCTTTTTTAAAGCCACATTAGCCTTATTTATTTTAAGTTTCCTGTTTCAACTTGTGGTTTCTAGCAAATTTGCAGTAAAAAATGGCGATTTAAAGGCAGCATTAGCAACAAAGACTGCACTTACAAAAGAAATTTCACAATTAGAATATGAAGACAGCTTACTTTCCTCTTTGGAACGCGTAGAAACAACAGCTCTAGACCTTGGTTATATTGCCATGTCTTCAAAAGTAAAAATTATAGAATCACCAAAATTGGCTTCTTTAAAGTCAAATTAATCTGTGGCAAGAAAAAAATCTCAAGACGATAAAAGAATAACTTTCTTATGTGGAGGCTTCTTTGTGCTCTCATTTATAATTGTTATAAAGCTTTTTATTATCCAAATCTTGCGACACTCCCATTTTACGGCTTTAGCAGAACAACAACATTGGATAATTCAGGAAATTCCTGCAGAAAGGGGAAAGATCTTATCTATAGATGGTGCAGTTTTGGCCTCTAATCAAGATTACTATTTATTGTATGGAGAACCTTTGCGAATTGAGGACAAAGCAACCGTTGCAAAAACTCTATCTGAAGTTTTGGCAAGTGAAGAAAGAGGTACTTCTGTGGAGTTGTTTTCCAGATATTACGACCTTTTGGATAGAGAACTCTGGTGGATTGCAATTGAGCCAAAAATTGATCCTATTTTAAAAAAGCAAATAGAAAATCTTGAAATTCTAGGTATAGGCTTTGAAGTCTCCCCAATAAGATACTATCCAGAAAAAACTTTGGCTTCTCATGTTTTAGGCTTTGTGGCCCAAAACGAAAAAGGCGAGAGAATTGGATATTTTGGCATAGAGGGTGCTTTGGATGGAGAATTGCGAGGCAAGTCTGGGAAAGTTTTGCAAGAAAAAGATGCCTCTGGAAACCCCATTTTAATGGGAGGTATTGACCAAGTTCCTTCCATATCGGGAAGGGATGTGACTCTAACAATAGATCGTTCCGTTCAGTATTTGGTGGAAAAATCCCTAAGGGAAGGCGTAGAAAAATATGGAGCCGAATCTGGAAGCGTAATTATAATGAACCCTTTAAACGGGCAAATTATTGCAATGGCAAATTATCCTTCATTTGATCCCGCAAATTTACAAAAAGAATCTGACGCAAAAAATTTAGCAATTTCCGATATTTATGAACCAGGATCTGTTATGAAGCCTTTTACAGTTTCTGCAGGGCTTGATTCTGGAAGCATTACCACAAACAGCACTTTTGTCGACTCTGGCCCCGTAATTTACTCGGATTACACCATAGATAACTGGGATGGTAAGCATCATGGTATACAAGATATTGCTCAGCTTTTACAAAAGTCCAATAATATTGGCGCCGCCTGGGTAGGTCATAGAACAGGTGCCAAAAGTTTGCACGCACATTTAATTGACTTTGGTTTCGGCTCCAAAACGGGAATAGATTTGGAAGGTGAAGATACTGGTGCAATAAGGCCTTTTTCCACATGGACAGACATTGACTTGGCAAATATCTCCTTTGGACAAGGAATTTCTGCCACCCCTTTGCAGGTTTTAAGTGCCTTTAATGTTTTTGCAAATGGAGGGGTTTTATTTAGACCTCAAGTAATTTCCGAAATTCACACGGATAAAGGCGTTATTAAAATAGAACCAAAAGTTATAAACAGAGTTTTACCAGAAAAAGTTGCTAAACAAATGCACGAGTTACTGATTTCTGCAGTAGACCAAGGCGAATCCAAGTTCTTTAACATTGAAGGCTATAAAATAGCAGGTAAAACAGGTACTGCACAAATTCCAAAAGATGGGAAATATGATCCTTCTGAAACAAATGCCACTTTTCTAGGTTACTTAGCCAATTCCAAGAAATATTCTATGCTAGTTAGACTTGAGCGCCCTCAAACAAGCTATTTTGCCTCTGAGACGGCTGTTCCTCTCTGGATGGATTTAACACGGCAGCTTGTTTCCTATTACAACATCTCTCCCGACAGTTTCTAATAAAAAATATCTATTCTAAATAGAATATTGTCTATTGTGTTCTTCTTTATTTTTATTAAAATCTCCATTATGGGAATGGAATCACACATATTAGGAATAAATGCCGAAAAACTAGCCTCTAAATATGTTCAAAAATTAGGTTACAAAATAGTTTGTCAAAATTGGAGGTGCCCCTATGGTGAAATTGATATAGTCGCAGAAAAAGAAGATAAATTAGGTTTTTTTGAAGTCAAATACCGCTCCAGTGAGAAATATGGATATGCCCATGAATCCTTAAACTATTCAAAAATGTCAAAATTAAGAAAAGCCATAAATTTGTTTTTAGTTCAAACTAGAAATTTTGAGAACACTTGGAGTTTAGACGGCTTATGCATATTTCCAGAAAATGACAAGTATAAATTAAGACATTATCAAGGATTATTAAGCAATTTATGACTTGTTTTACTTCCTTTAGGAAATTGCCTATTATAAATGTATGAAAAAAGTTTTAATTATAGAAGACGATCAATCCCTTTATAATGTTTACTCTGCCGAACTGAAACTTCGCGGATATGATGTTTCCCATTGTGCAGATGGAATGAAGGCTATATCTGTAATAGAGGAAACAAAACCAGATTTAATTCTTTTGGATATTATATTACCTGGCAGAAACGGTCTTGAAATACTAGAAGAGATTATGAGTAACGAAGATTATTTGGATATGAGCGTAATAATGGTTACCAATTATGGTAATGACGAGAATGTTAAGAAGGCCTTGGAGTTGGGAGCTTTAGACTATGTATTAAAGTACAACATAGTTCCCTCAGAGCTTTCTAAAAAGGTTGCCCAATCATTGGGAGAAGATACTGAGTCATCTGTAAAGATAACAGAGTAAAATATGGACTTTTATTTACAACTGCTCATTATAATATCTGTACCTTTTCTGATTTTGGTTTTTGTAACTGCATATAGGTTACTAAAAATGCGTAAAAATCTTAATTCTGTTTCCAGAGTTAATATACCCTCGGATGTAATTCACGATATTGTGCTTAAGACATGTAAGGAGTATGCCAATGATTTGGACTTGGAAGACTCCTTAACGCAATTATTGGAATATGTTAAAGGTTCTGTTTCTGTTAGTGCCCTTTCTTTCTTAATCCCTTCCTCTGAGGGAAGTCCTGATTATATATTTAAATCCAACCTTTTGTATGAGGTTTCGGAATCATTTGTAAATTCAGATTTGTCTTCTCTAAGAGAGTACGCGGAAAAAAATCTTGGTGCATCTATACAAAACATAGATCGTCGTGTGGAAGGTGGCCCTCTAAATTCCTCTAGTACAGTAAAGGCTCTCTCAAGAGTTATTTTTCCCATTGAAGCCGGAGGTATAAAGGGTGTAGTTTCTCTTTCATCCAGAAAAAGTGGTCATTTTTCAGGGGTTCTGGAAAAGGATTTACAAACATTATTTAGTCTTTGTTCCACTTATTTCACCTTATTGGTAGATGTTGCTGAAAAAGAGCATAGGAAATTTAAATCCATGGTTGATAGTATGCGTGACGGTGTCTTTATGGTGGATGAAGAATATCGCTTCTTAATTGCCAATCCCTCTATTAAAGCTATGTTGGGATTGCATGAGGCTGAGACGGTTAATATAGTTCGAGTGTCTTCGTTTTTCTCTACGCGCCTTTCAATTGAGGATGTTGTCTCCGAAGTTTTTGCCCTTGGAAAGATAAAATTTGTTGATAATCTTGCCATTAGAGAAAAGTTTTATAGCTTAACAGCAATTCCTGTTAAAACTCGTGAATCTGTTGTAGGTGTTGTCTGTTTAATTCAAGATGAAACTTCCGAAAGAGAATTGGAAAAAATGCGTCGGGATTTTTCGGCTATGATAATTCATGAGTTAAGGTCCCCCCTTTCTGTTATTAGAGGAACTTCTGACTTTTTATTAAAGGAAGAAAAGAGTCTAGACGCTCCCCAGAAAGAAAGCTTTTTAGGCCAAATTAAAGATTCTTCAGACAGACTTTTAAAGCTTGTAGGAGATTTATTGGATTCCGCAAAAATTGAAAGTGGCAATATTGAGTTGTTTAAACAGAATGTTGAATTGAATTCTCTGGTAGAAGATGTAGTAGCTTATTATCAAAAAAGTGCCGAACAGAAGGGGCTGAAACTCTCTAGTAAATTGGATAAGAACCTGGCTCCTATTGAGGCGGATCAGGATAAAATGCGCCAAGTTTTAAATAATTTAATTTCCAATGGATTAAAGTACACAGATTCCGGAGAAGTTATTGTATCTACTGAGAAAACCGAAAGTGTGTTAAGAATTTTGGTTTCAGATACAGGAAAAGGTATAGAAGATGCCCATAAAGATCAACTTTTTGAAAAATATAAACAGATTGAGTACGCAAAAACAATTGAAAAGAGCACTGGGCTTGGATTAGCTATTTCCAAGGGAATAGTGGAAGCCCATGGGGGCAAGATTTGGGTAGAAAATAATACCCCTCAAGGATCAAAATTTATTGTGGAACTTCCTCTGTAGGTATATCTTTCTTTATAAGTCCTACTAAAACCTTATTTTGGTTGACCTTCCCTTTAGTTTCTATATACTTAAAGAATGAACAAATCAACTGCCCATATACTTAAATTTTCCGATATTAGAAAAGCTGACCTTCCTTATGTAGGGGGTAAAGGAGCAAATCTTGGTGAAATGCTTTCTGCTGGAATCCCTGTTCCAGATGGATTTGTGGTTACTGCAAAAGCCTATTATGACTTTTTAGATGGGACTTCCTTAAGACATAAAATTTTAACTGAACTCTCCGGATTGGATGTTGATGATTCCAAGGCTTTAGCAAAAGCTTCCAAAAATATAAAAACTGCAATTTTAGCAGCAAAAATGCCAGAGGAACTTGGCAAGGAAATAAAAGAAGCATATTTAAAACTTTGTGGAGAACACGATATTTTGGTGGCTGTTCGTTCTTCGGCTACGGCAGAAGATCTACCAGATGCTTCCTTTGCTGGTCAACAAGAGACATATTTAAATATAAAGGGTGCAAAAGATGTTATAAAAAATGTGCAAAAATGTTGGGCATCCCTTTTTGAGGCGCGCGCAATTTTCTATAGAACAGAAAATGGATTTAATCATTTTAAAGTGGGAATAGCAGTTCCTGTGCAGCTAATGGTGCAATCAGATGTTTCTGGAATTATGTTTACGGTTAATCCTTTAACCAATAATCGTGGGGAAATCTCGGTGGAAGTTGCTTATGGGTTAGGGCAACCAATAGTTTCTGGAGAAGTGACCCCAGATCAATTTATTGTCAATAAAGAAACTTTAAGGATAAAGACAAAGCATATTTCTACTCAAACTTGGCAACTTACCCATGCAGGTAAAACAAAAATCTCTAAAGCGCATCAGAAGAAGCAAAAGCTGGAAGATAAATATGTGGAAAAAGTCGCAGAAATGGGTAAAAGAATAGAAGATCATTATGGACATCCTCAGGATATTGAATGGGCAATGGAAAAGAATAAGTTGTTAATTGTGCAATCTAGGCCTGTTACAACTTTGGATAAGGCCAAAAAAGATGTAGAAGCAATTATTGACCCTGCAAAATCAGCCAAGTTTATATTAGAAGGATTGGCAGCCTCTCCTGGAGTAGGTGCTGGTCCTGTAAAAATAATTAAATCTGCGAGTGAGATTGGCAAAGTAAAAGAAGGAGATATTTTGGTAGCCGTTATGACAAACCCGGATTTTGTTCCTGCTATGCGTAGAGCTTCTGCTATTTTAACTGATGAAGGCGGAAGAACTTCTCATGCTGCCATTGTAAGCCGTGAGCTTGGAATTCCCGCTGTAGTTGGCTCTCAATCGGCTACGAAAATGCTTAAAAATGGTGAATTAATTACAGTAGATGGAGCCTCTGGAAGAGTTTACTCTGGAGATGTTACAAAAATGGAAAAAGTAGAAGTTGATAACACAGATTATGACAGCTTAAAAACTGCCACAAGAATTTACATGAATTTAGCAGAACCAGACCTAGCCGATGAGATGTCAGGTCGAAATGTCGACGGAGTCGGTCTTTTGAGGGCAGAATTTATGATTGCTCAAATTGGAAGGCATCCCAGAAAATTTATTAAGGACAAAAAGCAAAAGGAGTTTATTGATAAGTTGGCCGATGGGATGGCAAAATTTTGTGCAGCGTTTGACCCTAGACCTGTAGTTTATAGGTTCACTGATTTTAGATCCAATGAGTACGCCAATTTAATAGGTGGAAAAGAATTTGAGCAAGAGGAACCAAATCCTATGATTGGTTACAGAGGTGTAGGTCGCTACATAGACGATTCCGAAGTTTTTGAGTTGGAACTTGAAGCTATAAAAAAGGTAAGGAATAAGCTTGGTTATAAAAACCTTTGGGTAATGTATCCTTTTGTTAGAACTGTAGAGCAGTTGGAAGAGGTAAAAAAGATTACTTCTGCGGCAGGTCTCAGGAGGAGTTCCACTTTTAAAGTTTGGATGATGGTAGAAATCCCTTCCAATGTTATTTTGCTTGATGATTTCATTGCTGTTGGAATAGATGGAGTTTCGGTTGGGACAAATGATTTAACAATGTTAACCCTTGGAGTTGATCGCGATAATGAAAAAGTTGCCGATACTTATAGCGAAATGAATCCTGCAGTATTGCAGAGCTTGGAAAAAATTGTTAAGACTTGTAGAAAGAGTAAAATCACCTGTTCCATTTGTGGTCAGGCTCCTTCGGTTTACCCTGAGCTTGTAAAAATGTTGGCACAATGGGGAATAACTTCAATTTCGGTAAGTCCAGATGTTCTAAATAAGACACGCAAAATTGTATATGATGCCGAAAAAACTTTGTTAAAGGAGAGACTTGCCAAAAAAGAAGCAAAATAAACAGAAATGAGTTTAATAAGTTCAATTACTGCCTTTAAATATTTAAATTCTCGTGCCAAATGGACCGTTTGTGCCAGAGTTACGCTTGCTAACGGGATAGAAGTTATTCAAACCGTACCAGACGGTACCTCCAAAGGGGCAAAAGAGGCAATCTCCCTTCCAGTGGAGGAGGCAATCCAAAATATAAACATTGTTATTGCACCTGCTTTAATAGGGCTTTCTCCATTTGACCAAAAGGCAATTGACGACTTGCTGGTTAAGCTAGCAGTGACAGAGAATAAATCTGGAATGGGAGCAAATGCGACTCTGGCTGTCTCTTTGGCTGTGGCAAGAGCTGCTGCAAGGGCAAAGAAGGTCTCTTTGTATGCGTATATAAAGGATATGGCTCAAAAATCAGGACCACTGGTTTTCCCAACTCCGGTTTTTAACATTTTAAATGGAGGTTTGCATGCTCAAAATAGTCTGTCCTTCCAAGAATTTATGGTTATTCCTGGAATGAACTTTTCATATGAGCATAAAGTGGAAATCGGCGTAGATGTTTACAATGCTCTAAAGATAAAATTGCAGGCAGAGGGTCATAGTGTTGGTTTGGGAGACGAAGGTGGGTTTGCTCCGGAAGGCTTTACAACGGAAAAAGCTTTGGACTTCATTATTTCTGCCATTGAAGAGGCAGGTTATGTCCCTGGTAAAGACGCCTTTCTCGGAATGGATGTTGCTGCAGGATCCTTTTATAACAAAGAATCTAAGAAATACGAAATTAAAGAAGAGAGTCTTGTTTTGTCAGTGGAAGAAATGATCTCTTATTACGAAAACCTTTTAAAGAAATATCCAATTATATACTTGGAAGATCCTTTGTATGAAGAATCTTTGGAAGAATGGTTGATAATTTATAAAGCCCTTTCTAGGCGAACTATGGTAGTTGGCGACGATTTGGTTGTTACAAATGCTTCCATTTTAAAAGATGCCCTAGATCCCAAATGTATCAATGCAGTAATCGTAAAGCCAAATCAAATAGGCACACTTTCCGAGACTTTGGACTTTGTAAAATTGGCGCAAAACAATGATCTTGTAACTACAGTCTCTCATAGAAGTGGTGATACGGCTGAAGATACTTTTGTATCAGACTTGGCTTTAGGAATAGGTGCAGAATTTGTAAAATTTGGTGCACCTGCAAGAGGTGAGAGGGTTGTAAAGTATAACCGTCTACTGGATTTGTTTCATAGGGTTTAGGTTCTATTTCACCACATAAGCCGCATAATCCTGCCCAAGTTGAGTTTCCACAGTTGCGGTTTCCTCATCACTTAAACCCTCAAAGTATTTTCTAAAGCATCTTATGGAATTTCCATGACAGGAAATAGCTACATTTATTCTCTTTTCCTTCATTTCTTTAACTAATTCATCCGCAAAGTCCTTGGTTCTCTCATAAACCATTGCAATGCTTTCTCCTTCCTCTGGCTGTCCATTATAGGTTCTTCTAACTTTGTGCAAATATTCCTCATCCTCTTTAAATGCTTCCAATTTGTTCTTACCTTGCAAATTCCCATAGGACCTTTCTTTTATTCTTTCATCTATCTCAATTGGAAGGTCTTTAGCCCTTTCATTTAGAGATATGCCTAGTTTCATTGTATCTATAGCCCTAATTTGAGGGGAAGAGATTAGCTTGTCAATCTTCTTATCCTTTAGCTTTTCTGCAAGTATTAAAGCTTGTTTTCTTCCCTCTTCGGTTAATGGTGAATCTCTCCATCCACTAAAGGTTAAATTTTTATTGTCTTCACTCTGACCATGTCTAAAAATATAAACTGTGGGATAAATGTCTGATTCTTCTTTGGGAAGCTCATCAACTTCTTTGTATCTAAGAGCATCTTCGGCCTCTTTAACTTCCTCTTTTGATGGCTCATCTTTATTAAATAATTCTCCCTTTTGTCGCTTCTTATAATAATAAAAATATCCTCCAATTAATGCCAAGACAAAGAGAATTTTCATGATGTTGTCTGCGGTGTCTAAACCTGACACAAACGATTCTGTTGCTGAAAGGCCTATAAATCCAATGTATAAAAAGAATAGGTTTCTAAAGATGCTCCCAATAAATGTGCCAACAACAAAAACTTTAAAATTTAATCTTATAAGCCCGCACACAACTGAAAGAGGGGAGCTGAGCATTACTGGAATACTTCTTAAAATGGTAAGAGTTAAATAATCTCTGGTAGTGCCTGAAAATTTTGAACCTAATTGTTCAATTTCTTTATGTGAGATTCCAATGAATTTTCCAAATTTTCCAACAATTATGTCTTCGGCAACATCGGCTACCCAGTATAAAAAGCTTGCTCCTATAACTCTTGCAAAGGCTCCTATGATTGCAATAACAATAAGGTAAATAAAGGTTTTACCCTGGGCCTGCGCTATTGTTCCAGTTATTCCCATTACAAAAGGCGAGGGGATGGGCGCCAGAATTTCTTCCAGGATAGTGCCTATAAATGTAAATAATTCCAAGGGGATTTTGTTGGCTAACAATTCTAAGTAAGCCATTATTTGTGTAAAGATTTGCATAAGGATAGCTTACATTATTGAGTGTTTTTCTGCCAACTTATTGATTTAGTTATTATATTTCCTCACCACTCCAGTTACTTTTCCCTGCACTTGCAGCTCATCCGCATCCACATAAATTGGATCCATCTTTGAGTTTGCAGGTTGCAATCTTATTTTTCCGTTTTTTTCATGATAAAAACTTTTTAGTGTTGCAAAGCCGTTGTCTATTAGTGCTACAACAATATCGCCATCATTTGCTGTATTTTGCTGTTGAATTACTACAAAATCCCCGTCAAAAATTCCTTCGTCTATCATGGAATCCCCCTTTACTTGAAGCACATAACATCGCTTCGTTTTAGAAACTAAATCTGCTGAAACCATAACTGTCTCTAGAGAATTTTCTATGGCTTCTATTGGCTGTCCTGCAGCAATGTATCCCACTAAAGGAAGCTCTACGCCTTGCATGGTCGTACTCAAAAATTCGGTTAAAACCTCTATTCCTCTAACAGAGCCCTCATATCTTTTTATAAAACCTTTTCGTTCTAAGGTGGCCAAATGTTCATGTACTGTTGCAAGTGAAGACAAGTCCATGGCATCAGCAATTTCTTGCAAAGTAGGGGATGTATTATTTTTTTGGATAAATTGGGAAATAAATGTAAGTACTTCTTTTTGCCTCTTGTACAGTGTTACTGGACTCATGTTTGCCTTTCTAAATTTATTAATTTTCCAAAATCTCTGGTTAAATAGCCAAAAAGGTTTTGGGTTTTATTTGTATAAATTTAGTGTACCGAATTTTTTACGAAGATGTCAAGAGTTAGTTTTCCCATATTCTTCAGTTTCTTCTGCTACTTTAAGTGTAAAATTACTTGTATCTATCTTAGAAGGGTACAAGCCAAGATGCTCTTCTATGCGAGTTATATCTCTTCTATTCAAGCTAATAAGGCGAATTGTTGACTGGAAGCTCCCGTTTAATATCTCCACTCGTTTGAGGATAGCTTCCTCGGAATTTTTAATGACTATAAAAAGAGCATTTTGATTATTCCTTAACGCCTTTGTTACTGTGTCTTCGAAATCAAGTAATTCTTCTTTTAAATCTGCCCTATATTGTTCAATCTTTTTCTCCAAAGAGGATGCCTTTTTCTCTGATTTCTCCATTCTCTTCTCTAAAGGACCAATTCCTAGAGAAATTTGTGTGGAAACAATATCTGTAATTATGCAAATATCTTCTTGTGACAGCATTTGTGTATTATACAAAATCTCACAAAAAATGTCAATAGATATTGTATCGTTGTAATAAAAGGATTTTCTTTTTCCAAACAAAACCCGAATAAATTATGTTAAAATCTTTTTGTGTTTAAACTAGTTTCAAATTACAGTCCAACAGGGGATCAGCCTCAAGCAATTCAAAAATTGGTGGGAGGTTTACAAAGAGGAAAGGATTCCCAGGTTCTAATGGGAGTTACTGGCTCTGGTAAGACGTTTTCTGTTGCTAATGTAATCTCCCAAGTTCAACGTCCTACACTCATAATATCTCATAACAAAACTCTAGCCGCACAACTTTATCAGGAGTTTAGGGATTATTTTCCCCAAAACGCAGTAGAGTTTTTTGTTAGTTATTACGACTATTATCAGCCAGAAAGTTATATGCCCGCTACGGACACATACATAGAAAAAGATGCGGATATAAACGAGGAAATTGATAAACTTCGCCTCTCTGCCACTACTTCTTTAATGACCCGAAAAGATGTTATTGTAGTTGC
Organism: uncultured Candidatus Saccharibacteria bacterium; assembly: GCA_964535155.1. Lineage (GTDB taxonomy): Bacteria > Patescibacteriota > WWE3 > UBA101185 > UBA10185 > JAGPFW01. The sequence goes on along the minus strand of CAZHSR010000004.1, from coordinate 8,308 downwards.
CTCTGTTTCGTGCATTTATAACCTAGGTTCTCCTACCGAATATTCAAAAGTTGCAATAGAGCTTAGAAAAGGCATGAAAATTAGACAAGAAGATTTGCTCACTAGATTAACCCAAATTTTCTATGACAGAAATGACCTAGATTTTAAACGAGGCACTTTTAGAGTTCGCGGTGATGTAGTGGATGTTTTCCCAGCATATCAGGATTACGCAATTCGGTTGGAAGTTTTTGACAATACTCTAACTCTTGTGGAATTTTTTGACCCTTTAACAGGAGAGCAAGTTAATAAGGAAGGCTTGCCTCAAGAGAGAAAAGGTTCGGATTTTAGAAAAAACACTCAAGATGAAGAAGATTATGCCAGTCATGCTGCTCAACAAACAGGTCTAGTCCTAATTTATCCAGCAAAACACTATATAACTGCAGAAAATCGCAGAGAAAGTGCTTTTACTCAAATTCAAGAAGATTTACAAAAGCAACTAAAGTACCTTAGGTCTATTGGAAAGGATTTGGAAGCATATCGGTTGGAACAGCGAACTAAATATGACCTAGAAATGATAAAAGAAATAGGTTATTGCAAAGGGATAGAAAATTACTCCAGATATTTTGATGGAAGAAACCCAGGAGATGCACCTTATACTTTAATGGACTTTTTTCCAAAAGACTTTTTGACCATAGTTGATGAGTCGCATATAACAATTCCGCAAATTAGAGGAATGCATAATGGAGACCAGTCCAGAAAAGAGACTTTAATAGATTATGGATTTAGGCTCCCTTCGGCAAGGGATAACCGTCCTTTAAATTTTGCTGAATATCATAAAAAAGTTGGACAAGTTATTTACACAAGTGCAACTCCAACTCAATGGGAAAAAGATCAGGCTCAAGGGGAAATAGTAGAACAAGTTATTCGTCCAACAGGAATTATAGATCCAAAAATTACTGTTCTGCCAACAAAAGATCAGGTTCCAAATCTTTTATCGCGGGTTAAAGAGCGAATTGCAAGAAAAGAACGAGTGTTAATTACAACTTTAACCAAGCGAATGGCAGAAGAGTTGGCAAACTATCTTGTAGAAAAGGGTATAAAAACCACTTATTTGCATTCGGATATTGACACTTTGGAACGCACAGATATTCTGGATAATTTGCGCCAAGGAAAATTTGATGTACTTGTAGGAATAAATTTGCTTAGGGAAGGCTTAGATTTACCAGAAGTTTCTTTAGTCATTATTTTAGACGCGGACAAAGAAGGATTTTTGCGATCCGAAAGTGCCTTAATCCAAGTAATGGGAAGGGCTGCCCGCCATATTTTGGGAGAAGTCGTAATGTATGCAGATCGCCTCACTGGAAGTATGGAACGCGCCATAAGCGAAGTAGATCGTCGTCGTGCCATTCAGGAAGCTTATAACAAGGAGTATAACATAACTCCCCAAACCATAGTTAAGCCAATAAGAAAGAGACTAATAGCAGAAATCCTTGATGATAAGCCAAAAAGAAAGGAAGTTGAGAAAGACTATTCACAGCTCCCTCCCGATGAGTTACAATCGGAAATAGAACGGTTAGAAAAGCTTATGCTTTACGAAGCCGAAGTATTAAATTTTGAAGAGGCAACATATTATCGAGATAAAATTAGAGAACTTAAGAAAATGGGCAAGTGATTTAACTTTTTTTGTTCTTAAATTTTTGTTCAGACACTTCAAAAAATTCTCAATCTTTCTTGGATATTTAATAATTGATTTCCTTGTTGATCTTTCAAAGTTTTTTAAGAGTCTCCTAAAATTTATAAAACTTATTTTCTTGTCGCGAATTTTATATTTAAGTGGCGTCTTTTTATGCCTATTTGCAATCTTTCAATTTTCACAAGATGTGTACAAATTTGCTATAAGTCTTCCTGATCCGGATTTGCTAATAGAAAAGGGGACAAGAGGTACGACAAAAATCTTGGATAAAAATGGCGCTTCTCTCTATGAGATCTATGAAGATCGCCGTTATGACCCAGTTGACTTGGCGCAAGTCCCTTCACATGTGGTGCAGGCAACTTTAGCAATTGAGGACTCGGAATTTTATAATCATATAGGGTTTAGACCTTCCAGTATGTTACGAGCTGTAAGAGCTTATGTAAAGGAAAATCGAGTGGAGGGGGCTTCAACTATAACGCAACAGCTTGTTAAAAATGTTTTGCTGTCGCCAGAAAGGACTTTGGATAGAAAAGTAAAAGAGTTGGTTTTGTCTGTAATGGTGGAAAAGAAGTATTCAAAGGAAGAGATTTTGGAACTGTATTTAAACAACATTTCTTATGGAGGGACTGCTTGGGGAATAGAATCGGCTTCACGCAAGTTTTTTGGAAAATCTGTGGAGGAGCTGGATTTGGCGGAGGCTACAATGCTTGCAGGACTTCCTTCTGCCCCTACAATTTATTCGCCTTTAAATGGAGGAAAAGAGTTGGCTAAAGCTAGGCAAAAGTTGGTTTTACAAAGAATGGTGGATTTGAATTTTGTTTCGCAATCGCAAGCAGATGAGGCTTTTGAAATAGATTTGCAGTATGCCCCACAGGAAGATTTTATTAGAGCTCCGCATTTTGTTTTTTATGTGCGATCCCTATTGGAAGAAAAGTTTGGAAAGCGCCTTGTAACCGAAGGGGGTTTAACTGTAAAAACTTCTTTAGATTTGGAGTTGCAGGAGAAAGTGCAAAATCTGGTGGCTGAGGGCGTGGAGAAAAATGCTTATTTAGGTTTATCTAATGGAGCAGCAGTAGTTTTAGACCCAAAAACAGGTGGAATTTTAGCTTATGTAGGTTCTGTAGATTTTTTCCAAGAAAATTGGGGGGCTTTTGATGTAGTTCAAGCGGAGCGACAGCCAGGGTCAGCAATAAAGCCAATAACTTATTCTTTGGCACTGTCCACAATATATACGCCAGCTTCTACAATTGTTGATGCACCGGTTAGTTATCCTCAAATTGGGCAAGCTCCTTATAAGCCAGTAAATTATGATGGAAGGTATCATGGTGTTGTGACCTTAAGGCAGGCTTTGGCAAATTCATACAATATTCCAGCTGTAAAGTTGGCAGATAAATTGGGTCCAGAAAATATTGCAAATTTAGGCATTGAGATGGGTTTAAAATCTTGGGAAAATTCTGAAGCCTATTATGGTTTGGCAATAACTTTAGGTGCAAAGGAAGTAAAGCTTTTGGAGTTGGCAAATGTTTTTGGGACTTTAGCAAGGGGAGGGGAGTACCGCGCCACAAATCCGTTGGTAAGTGTAAGGGACTTGAGCGGTAGGGAGCTTTTGGAAGCAACTCCTCAAGGGAAAAGAGTTCTGGATGAAGGAGTGGCGTTTCTCATTTCGGATATTTTGGCAGATAACAATGCGCGTTCTTCAGCGTTTGGTCCAAATAGTCCTTTAAATTTACCAGGAAAAAGAGTGTCAGTAAAAACTGGAACTACTGATAACAAGCGGGACAACTGGACTTTTGGTTACACTCCAAATTATGTTGTCGCGGTTTGGGTTGGCAATAATGACAATACGCCTATGAATAGGTATTTGGCTTCGGGTTTAACTGGTGCTGCTCCCATTTGGAATAGCATTATGTCGGCGGTTTTGGAAGATACACAGTTAGATTTGCCCACAAAACTGCCTTCAGAGGATTTTGTCATTCCAGAAACCGTGGTATTAAAAGTGGATGAGTCTTGCGGAAGAAGGGAGTATTTTTTAAAGGATTCTAAAATTCCTAGTACACTTTGCCCTCCTAAGGAGAAGAAATCCGAGAAGAAGGGGAGGTGAGTTTTTATGAAGCTCCTTTATTTTTCAATAAAGCTTTGAATCCTGCTCAAGAAGGTTTTTTCCATTTTTACCTCATCCGTACAATCTGCTTTTCTAGAAATATACACAAATAATATTGATTTTCCATTTATACAAAGTATTATTCTCAATCCGCCACTTTTTCCTTTATTGTCAAAGGCGTATCTCAATTTATAAATTACCCAACCCTGTGTTAAATAAGGCTGTCTGTCGTACTTTCTACAATCATTTCTGTACTCCTCCATGGAATTAGATGCAATCAGGTTTTTTATATAAGTTTTTATAGCTTTAAGGAGTTTAATTGACTCTAGTTTTTCACTATCAAAGAGAAGGTTAAAATCATCCCCGTCATAAAAGGATTTGAGTAAAACTGATTTTGTCTTTTTTCTGAGAATTTTTATATCTGCCCAGAATTCAGGACATACACTAAACGAATTGCTCATAATCTTTGTAGTCCTCAATAAGATTATAAGCCGTAAAAAACTCTACTATTCCACTTTCGTCAGAGGACAAATAAGGTACTTGCTTGTGTGATATGTCAACTAGTTGATAAAACGGCAAGTTTCCGTACATGGAAACCACATATTTTATAGTTTTAAGTTCATCTTTTGTGAGATTAACTTTATTCTTTGGATCACTATTAATGTAATTATAATTAGGTTTTTCCACAATTAAGTTATTTTTTATTAGAACATCCAAATCTTCCGATAAGGTATTTGCCAGGGGACCTTGTTTTTGTTTGGTATATACAGTTCCAGAGCTAGATATTGGTGTGTTATAAAATGCGTAGTGAATAAAATCTGCAAAATATTGAAGTTTTGCAAGTTTTGTTTTGCTTTCAACACCTTTATTTTCTTTTATGATAGCATAAAGTAGTTGCTGGGATTTGGTAAGCATGCTCTTATGCTAACATAAATTTTGCATTTTTTGAATATGTTTCTCTCTTTCCAAACCCGAAGAAATACCGTATAATTTTTACTTGATGTCAAAAAACACTACAGCAGATGGGCCTAAGACCACCACAAAAAAAATATCTATGGAAGGTCTCAAAGCCACATCCGAAAAAATCATTATAAAAGGAGCCCGTCAGCACAACCTTAAAAACATCGATTTGGAATTTCCTAAAAATAAATTGGTAGTTTTTACAGGTGTCTCAGGATCGGGAAAATCCTCTTTGGCACTAGATACTCTTTATGCGGAAGGTCAGCGCCGATATGTGGAAAGTCTTTCCTCTTATGCGCGCCAATTCCTAGGAGTAATGGATAAACCCGATGTTGACAGTATTGAAGGCCTTTCTCCTGCAATAGCAATTTCCCAGAAAACTACTTCAAATAACCCAAGATCAACCGTTGGAACAGTTACTGACATTTATGATTTTCTCCGTTTATTATATGCACGAATTGGGCATCCTCATTGTCCTCAATGTGGCCTAGAAATTTCTAGACAAAGTTCTGATCAAATTGTGGATGCTATCCTAGAAAAGCTTAAGACAAGCCCTGATTACAAAAGTGCAAAAGGAGTCCGCTTTTTTATTTTGGCACCAATAATTCGTGAGAGAAAAGGCGAGTACGATTCCCTTTTTTCTAACCTAAAAAAGCAGGGAATTTTGAGAGCAAGAGTGGATGGGCAAGTTATTTCGGTTGGTGCAGATATAAACTTAATAAAAACCAATAAACATACAATAGAAGCCATAGTTTCCCGTCAGGTCTTTACAAAAAAGCGGTTTGAAGAGGAGCCAGACCAAATTAGAAGCGTACTTTTTTCCGCAGTAGAATCTTCACTTCAATTGGCAGAAGGTCTAGTAACTCTGGCTGTTATAAAAGACAATTCGTTTGATTTTCCAGAATCTCCAAAAGAAATGGAGGACTCTGTTTTTTCGGAAAAATTTGCTTGTCCAAAATGTAATATTTCCTTGCCAGAAATTGAGCCAAGGGACTTTTCGTTTAACGCACCACAAGGAGCCTGTGAAGAATGTGATGGTTTGGGAAATTTGCTAGTAATTGACCCGGAGCTTTTAATAAATCCAAATTTTTCCGTAGATGAAGGTGGAATTTTACCTTGGGCAAAGCTTACAAATGGTTCAACTTGGTCTTATGAGGTTATAAAAAAGGTGGCTCAGGTGCATGAAATAGATCTAAAATCTCCAATTGGAAAGTTGCCAAAAGAAGATTTAGATACTTTGCTTTATGGAACTGGCAATCAAAAGTATGAAGTGGCTTATTTTAAAGATGGTGAAAAAAGGGTTTATCCCACAAAATTTGAAGGCATTATTCCAAATTTGACTCGCCGACACAGAGAGACGCAGTCTGATTTTATTAGAAGGCAAATTCAGGCTTATATGGTAAAAGAGCCTTGTCCAAAATGTAATGGTGCGAGGTTAAAGGAAATTTATCTTGGAGTGACTATTGAAGGCAAAAACATAAACGAGTTGACTTTAATGCCTCTGCGAGATGCAGAAGAGTGGCTTCAAACTTTGGGTAAAAAGTTGCCAGCTAGAGAATGGGCTGTAGCTGAAGGGATTCTGCGAGAAGTGCATTATAGACTCCGCTTTTTACTGGATGTAGGCTTGGATTATTTGGATTTAGCAAGAAACTCAGCCGATTTGTCGGGAGGGGAGTCTCAAAGGATTCGTTTGGCATCGCAAATTGGGTCGGGGCTTTCTGGGGTTTTGTATGTTTTGGATGAGCCTTCCATTGGATTGCATCAGCGAGATCAGGCACGCTTAATTAAGACTTTGCAACATCTGCGAGACCTAGGAAATACGGTTGTTGTGGTTGAGCATGACAAAGATACTATGTTACAAAGCGATTTCTTGGTGGATTTTGGACCAGGGGCTGGTGATCTGGGTGGGGAAGTTGTTTCTTTGGGGACGCCACTGGAGGTTATAGCAGATAAAAAGTCTATAACTGGTGCTTATTTATCAGGAAAAAAGAAGGTTGGGGATTCTGTTTTGGCAGATGAAGAGCCTATGGAAGAGAAGCAGGATTTAAAGGGGAAAAAGTTAGTTTTAGAAGGAGCCTCAGGACGAAATTTAAAAAATATAGATTTAGAAATTCCATTTGGAAAGCTGGTTTGTATAACAGGAGTTTCAGGGTCAGGAAAGTCTTCTCTTATTATGGACACACTCCTTCCAGCATTAAAAGAGCATTTTGGATTAAAAACGGAAGAAAGGCCTTTGTCCTACAAAGAGTTAAAGGGTGCTTCCCATTTGGATAAAGTTGTAGCCATAGACCAAACGCCCATCGGAAGGACGCCACGATCTAACCCTGCTACTTACACAAAAGTTTTTGATGACATCAGAGCTTTATTTGCTCAAACTTCACAGGCAAAAATGCGAGGCTATAACCAAGGAAGATTTAGCTTTAATGTAAAAGGTGGTCGATGCGAAACATGTGCAGGACAGGGTGAAATTCAAATAGAAATGCAGTTTATGCCAGATGTTTATGTGAAATGTGAAGTTTGCCAAGGTAAAAGGTATAACCGAGAGGCTTTGGAAATTAAGTATAAAGATAAAAGCATCAGCGATGTACTAGAAATGTCCGTTTCAGAAGCCTTAAAGTTTTTTGAAGCTTTTCCAAAAATTAGGCGACAACTAAAGGTTTTGGAAGAAGTAGGCCTTGGGTATATAAAGCTTGGGCAACCGGCACCCACTTTGTCGGGAGGGGAAGCGCAAAGAGTGAAACTGGCTTCGGAGCTTTCAAAAAATTCTCGTGGAAATTCTTTATATATTTTGGATGAGCCAACAACGGGTTTGCACTTTGCTGACTTGGAAAAACTAATAAGCGTGATTAAAAGGTTGGTAAGAAAAGGGAATACAGTTTTAGTTATTGAGCACAATTTGGATGTGATAAACAGTGCGGATTGGGTGGTGGATTTAGGCCCAGAAGGTGGGGAAAAGGGTGGTAAGGTTATTTTTGCGGGGAAGGTTGCGGATTTGAAGGGGGTTAGAGGGAGTTATACGGGAGAAGCTTTGAGGGGAGATTTATAGGAACGCAAAAAAAAGACACGAAAGAATTTCTCCTCCGTGTCTTGACAACGCGATTAATAGTCTCTCAGTGACACAGTTTTTTGTTCTTTTGGGACGCGACCGCTTGAGCGAAAATAGGCATGTTTTTGCCTTCCTCGACCTTCTTTGTTTGCGACAAGGGAGTAGAACAAGGCTTGGTAGCCTGTATTTGCCAAGGCATCATACACCTTGGACTTATCTCTGACAAAGAAGAAAAATCTTATGACGTTCATGTCCGCTTCCGCGGTTTTACCTTTGCCTTTAAGATCTGCAAAATTTTCGCAGACCAGACCCATTCCGATCAAATAGTCTAAAACTTCTTCAGTACGCATACTTCCCTCCTAGTTTTTACAAAGATATCTAATACTACCCCATAGCTGTGTGAAAAGCAAGTTAAAAATTGCAGTATTTACCGAATCAGTGCGTTTTGTTCAACCCCATTAAAATCCCTAAAACCCAACCCCGTTGCCCCACCATCCAAATACACACTTGCCCTACCAAAAGGGTATAA
>CAZHSR010000003.1:0-38274 GCA_964535155.1 uncultured Candidatus Saccharibacteria bacterium | reverse complement strand
ATATAGACTTTGTTGGCCGTGAAAAAACTCATACTTCCCTAAAGCTTTATGATGGAACAAACTATCAAAAGGGAATTTTCTTTAATTCTAGAGAAAAATTTGAAAACTTGAACTTAGGCGATTATATAGATGTAATTTATTCTATAAAGTTAAACGAGTTTAATGGTAAAAGGTCTTTGGATCTTTTTATAGAGGAAATAAACTTTGTTTCTTGAGATACCTTCTTATTGGAATTAGAAAACTAGCCCCTAAGAGACATAAAACTGTTGATAAAACAATTAAATTTGGTAGGCCATAAGATTTTGCTATGTATCCTCCTATTGTTGCTAAAACTGCCCCTCCAAGGTCAGTAAAAGTGTAATAAACTCCCCATTCAGTCCCTTCCATGTTCTTATCAATATGCCTTGTAAAAATTGCCATATAAGATGGGTAAGTTATTGCAGTGGCAAGTCCAACAAAAAATTGAAATATAAATAATTGCCAAACTTGAGTTATGGCAAGAAGAGAAAGGTTTAAAAGAGCAGCAATAAAGCTGAAAATAACTAGAAAAGCATAATCATCTTTTTCACCTTTGATTCTGTCTATCAATGTTGCTACGGGAATTTGTAATAAACTTCTCGAAGCCAAGTAGATTGAAAGTGCTATACCTACAACAAATTCATCCCCTCCTTCTACAAATTTTTCCACAAAAAGGACTAAAAATGGGGAAAACATTCCTAAAGCCCCTACAATAAGAATATCGGAAAGGATTAAGAACTTAATTAGTGGATTAATTTTTTGAAGAAGGAAATTATGTTTTTCTTGTTTTTTAAATCTCATAAATTAATTCTAACCTAAAATTTAAGTAATTTGGTTTTATATAGTTTTGGGTATACACTCATATCATAGATTAGCAATTTTAAAAAAGGGAGGTGTTTATAAATGCCAAAATTTGATGGAACCGGTCCTAATGGAAAAGGCCCAAAAACTGGTAGAAATTTGGGAAATTGCCCAAAGAATAAAAATATAACTTATAAAATGCCAGTTAGAAGAAAAATTCCTTAATAATGTAATTGAGGATAAAGTAATTAAGCCGATTATGTCTAGACCTAGATTAAAAAGAAAAGTTCGTTTTGAACCTAATATTACTTATTTCAAGCCTCAAGGAGTGCCCTTGTCTGTGCTAGAAGTGGTAGAATTAAGTTTGGAAGAAATGGAAGCGTACAGATTGCGCCATGTGCAAGATATGGATCAAGAGGTAGCAGCTGAAAAAATGCATACTTCTCAAAGCACTTATCAGAGGATTTTATATTCTGCGTACGAAAAAGTGGCAGATGCTTTAGTTTACGGTAAGGCTATAAAAATAGTAAAAAATTAAGCTTGAATTTAGGAGGACATTATGAAAGTTTTAAAATTTGGAGCTGTTTGGTGTGCTGGCTGTTTAGTTATGCGTCCCAGATGGCAAGAAATAGAAAGAGAATATCCAATGTTAATTACGGAGTATTTTGATTTTGATACAGATAAGGGAGCTGTTGCCAAATATGGAATTGACGAGATTTTGCCAGTTTTTGTCTTTTTGGATAAAAATGAGAACGAGTTTTTGCGTTTAAAAGGGGAGGTTTCTAAAGAAAAGTTGTTGGAGGTAATTGCGCAAAACAAAGATAAATAATTTATGAGAAAACTTCTTTTAGGTTTAACAATATTTATTGTTTCCGCCCTTGCCACAAGGCCTGTCTTTGCAGAAAATACCGTTAATGCCTATTTCTTTTGGGGAGAAGGTTGCCCTCATTGTGCTCAGGAAGAAGCTTTTTTGAAGGAACTTCAAGAAGAATATAAAGATTTAGAAATTCACAAGTTTGAAATTTATAAAAATCGTAAGAATGCTTTGTTGTTGCAAAAAGTTGGACGGGAATTAGGAGTTGATGTTTCTGGAGTGCCTTTCTTGATTATAGGAGATGAAACTTTTTCGGGTTTTTCTCCCACAATAACGCCACAAAAAATTGAAACTCGCGTGGAAGAATGCACTTTGGAGGCGTGTCCCGATTCGGTTTTCGAACTAGCAGGTCTTGGAAAAGCTTCTTCAGAAAGCAATGAAAAGGAGCCAAAAATCTCTTCAGGAGAGCATACAGTAGATGTCCCAATTTTAGGATCTGTTGACCTGGATTTGTTGTCCCTTCCGACACTTTCAATTTTGCTTGGCTTCCTAGATGGATTTAACCCTTGTGCCATGTGGGTTTTGCTCTTTTTAATAAGCATGCTCATAGGAATGGAAAATAAGAAACGAAGATGGACTTTGGGTGTAGCTTTTATAATGGCTTCGGCATTTGTCTATTTTATTTTCATGGCGGCTTGGCTACAGCTTATCTTATTTTTAGGTTTTATCCTTTGGATCCGAGTTCTCATTGGAATTGTGGCACTCATCGGTGGAGGATACAGTCTAAAAGAATTTTTTACAAATAAAGAGGCGGGTTGTGAAGTTACAAACGCGGAACAAAAGCAGAAGATTTTTCAGAGAATAAAAGCAATTATTGCGGAAAATAATTTTTGGCTGGCATTAGCGGGAATTGTGGTTTTAGCTTTCATGGTAAACCTTGTGGAATTGATTTGTTCGGCAGGGCTTCCCGCAATTTATACCCAAATTTTAGCTTTAAACCAGCTTCCCATGTGGAAATATTATGCTTACATCCTACTTTATATTCTTTTCTTTATGCTAGATGACCTATTTGTGTTTTTTGTTTCCATGAAGACCTTGGAAATGACTGGAGTTACAACAAAATATACCAGAGTTTCTCGCCTAATTGGAGGAGTTTTAATGTTAATAATTGGTTTACTAATGATTTTTAAGCCCGAAGTTTTGATGTTTGGCTAATTTAAGCTTGGTTTGGCCCTTTTGGTTTTTGCCATCTTCCTTTGTCGTTTTCCTGCTTATCTTTAAAGGCTTTTTCCAAGTCTATTTCAAAATAATTTGCCACTGCACAAGTTTGCAAAAATACATCTGCAAGTTCTTCCTCAATTTTCCCAGTGGAAGTATCTACAACTATCCCTTTTGCCTTTCTAACAGCTTTAAATAACTCTCCAACTTCTTCGCCAAGCATTAAGCAACGCTGCTCCGCGGAGAGCTTGTCAAAGCCTCGTTCTTCCGCAGTTTTTTGGATGTAATCTTGATAATCGGAGAGTTTAGCTAGGTTAGTCATGCTGTTCGGGGCCTTCATTCTTTTTTCTTAGGAGTTTATATGTGCCAACAAGAGAAAGGATTATTGTCTCAATGGGTATAATAAAATTACTGACAGCACATCCAAATTCTCTGCAGTCACTACAGAGCATGTTTGGTGCTATATACCTATTCATGATTAATGCCCATGATATAAAACCAAATCGGTATCCCTCTGGAGGACATGTGCAACAGCCATAAATGCTGACTTTTTGAATTATAATTATCAAAGTAAGAAGAAGGAATATCGGTGTAAGTATTTTGTACACTGTTTTTTTCTGCATTACTTTCATTATAATTAATCCCTTGTGTTTGCACAACCACACCGTGTATTTACTGTATAATACATATTATGTTAATTCGCCTAGACTCCTTCCTATCAAAAAACGGAATTAGCTCCAGAAGAAAAGCAAAAGACCTGATTGAAGCAGGTTTAGTTTCTGTAAATGGGGCCGTAGTTGAAGATGTAGTTAGAATAGACCCTGGGAATAATGCAGTTTTAGTAGAAGGAAAAAAAGTTCAACCAGAAAATTTAAATTTTAGATACATTGCATTTTATAAGCCATTAAATGTTTTAAGTACAACAGAAGATGAATGGGGTCGCAAAACTGTTTTGGACTTTATAAAAGTTCCAGAAAAAGTTTATCCCGTTGGAAGGCTAGATTACAATTCCACTGGGCTTTTGCTTTTAACAAATGATGGAGATTTTGCTTTAAAATTAACTCATCCAAGGTATCATGTTCCAAAAAAGTATGTAGTTAAGACAAGAGAAAAGTTTAGTCAAAAGCAACTGGATGAGATGGCACAAGGTGTGGAAATTTATGGAGAAAAGACTTTGCCTGTGGAAATTAAGCCTTTAGGAGAGCAAGAGTTTGAGATAATTTTGCATCAAGGTTTAAAGCGTCAAATAAGGGAAATGTGCAAGGCGGTTGGATTACGCGTAGTTGAGTTAAAGCGAGTTCAAATTGGAAATTTAGGTTTAGGGGATCTAAAGCAAGGTGAATTTCGCTATTTAACCCAAAAAGAAATCATCGATTTATTGCACACGCCCTCATTTGGTATATAATTTTGATATGGGAAATAAATTTTGGTCAAAAACCACTTTTATTATTGCACTCTCACTTTCCGGCTTAATCATTTTTAGGTTTATTTTAAAATTTTCAGGTGCGTCAACTGTTGCCCCTTTTGTAGTTTGGCTCTACTCTACAACCGATTATTTGATGCAACCTTTCCATGGAATTTTTCCCACTCCTTATTTAGGAGGCACAAGCGTAGCCGATTTACCTGCCCTGTTTGCTTTGCTGGTTTATTTAGGAGGTGGATTTGGTTTGACTTTGGCAGTAGAGCATTTGGAAAGGGCGGTTAATGTGAAGTTTGTGAGTAAGGTTTTCAAGAATCGGCTTTCTCCTCCAAAGGGGGAATAGTCCTTTTATTCCTCCAAGATCTGCCAACCCCTTAAATTAGGTCTATCCTTAAATTTTTCTGGTACTTCCCCTTCAAATTCAATTTCAAATCTCACCTTATCCTTTGTCCATTTAACCTCAAACCAAACATCCTCTGTATTTCCGAGTTTGCACTTGGCAGAGAATCTTACAGTTGTTCCTTTTACAGGCGTTGGATAATCTTTTTGGCGTATATCCCCAGAGGCATCAACTCTTATACGGTTATTCCCTGTGTATTCATCTTTGACATAACCCACACTAAGAATTTCTAATTCTTTGCTTAATTCAAATGCTTCTTCTTGTGTTAATAAAATTCTGTGTTCCATATTCTTATTATACCAGTTGTTGGGAGGGTAAAATGTAGGCTTGTACATGGTTTTAAACGAAGCTGTTTGACAATGAGTTGTTCGCCTTGCTATTATTTACATGGTCGCGAGGTAATCGCGCCCATCGAAAGAAGACCTTAAGTGAAGAACCGAAGGTCTTTTTTCGTTTTATCAGGGAAATATTTTAGACCAATACCATCAATTCTTCCGTTGTGCTTGACTAATTTTGGATAACTTAACTCTGCGAATCGCCAATACTCTTCTTTGGTTTTGTTATATTCAAATACATTAAATATTGGGTAACAGAATAAGTCCGCCAATTGAATCCCAATAGTAGCGTCGGATTGAGAAAAAAGCAGTTTTTCTATTATATTCGGGCAACTTCTCCATAAATCTGTGTTTTCCCATCGCATGCTGTTGTGTATTTTAGAAAGTTCATTTCCCATGTAGTGTTTTTCTACTTGACCTTCGCGTGGGTCGATAACACATATTCCGTTTGAGTTTTTCCCTTTTAGATACCTTTGAAACCTCTCCAACAAAAATACATATGCGATATTATAAGGGTTTTGCGAAGGGTATTGATCCCAGTATGCCTCTTTATCTATTACCACTGAATATAGGGCAATATCAACTCCTTTTAGAAACTCCGTTACTTTTTCCTCTAACTCATTATATTTCTCCCTAGAATTTAGCTTTAGTGGAGAATTTTCTTCTAGATCTGGATTAGCATAACGCAAGAAGTTGGATTTTATTTCTATATTCTCGTCTTGATAAAACGCTTTTTTTATGTCTCTAAATTGCAATTCAATTTTCAGTGCATTGCTTTCATTTATTATGCACCCCGTAAGTACTAAAAATTTCTTTCCCTTTTGGGACAGCGGAACAGTATCCCCAGATTCATCGATATACATTAAGTCCATAGATATATTATATCAATTATAAGTCTTAAAAAGCGAACAAATACTTGGGCTTGCTGGAGTTTTTTTCCTTACTTTATCTTTTGTAGTTCGTCTGATTTCAAACCAAAAACTCTCGCTATAATATGGTCAATCCCAAAAACTGTCATGAACAAATAAAGTACTGGAGTTCCAATTATAAAATTTGCCATCTCCTTGTTTTCCATGAAAAAAGAATTGAAAAAGTCTTTAAACACTTCGCTTATTAAAACAAGACCAACAAATACTAAAATAGATATAAATCTCCAGTAACTATTTTTAATCTGGGAAAGGATGTGTATTACAAGAAACCATACAAAGGCAAATCCTGATTGTATTAAAATTTTATCAGGTAAGTAATTCTTAATGTTTTGGTCTATACCTGCAATATAAAGTAAATATGCCGTTAGAAGGAAGGAGATAAAGAATAAACCAGTCTCTGTGAATTTACTATCATAATCTTCTCGTACAAATCGCGTTCTTACAAACAAACCCAATAAATAAACCAATGCTGAAAATAACAAATATTGAGGTTTTGATTCTTCTAGTGAGTAATATATGAAATATAATGCTCCAGAAAAAAGGATAAACATTACAAGTGTGTTAAAGGAGTTATTGACTTTTTGAATTGTATCTTTCATGTGGATATTATAACAGCACAGTTTTTTATGGTGGATTCTTGCGAAAGATATTATGAACTTTTTTCAGCTAGAAACTTCACTAACATATTTCTAATTTCGATACTGTCGTCAATATCCTTGAAATTTTCAAGTTGATCCCTCGCGAAAAAATCATATTCAGAATGTTCCTCACTTAAGATAATTTCTTTTACATTTATTACATTGCAGGTAAAGAAAACCGAATATTTTGTTTGATATCTATCCTTTAGTAGAAGTACCTCATATGGATGAAGATTGTCTATGGACAGACCTGTTTCTTCCTCAATTTCTCTTTTTACTGCTTCTCTTGGGGTATCTTCTTCATTTAATCTACCTCCAGGTAAAGACCAACTATCTGAACCAGCCCTTTTTAGAAGCAAAATTTTTCCATTTTGAAGTATTAGAACATATTGTCCTATTTTAGCCATAACATGTTTTTCCATACTTAAATTATATGGTGGGGTATTATGAACGATGTTGCGAACTTTTTTCTTGTTAGTACTCAGTACTCCATATCCTAATAATCTCATCCGATGTAGTCGTTACACCCATTCTGCCTGCCATTGCTAAAGTTTTTTCAGCTAAATCTTTGTTTTTTGCATTTCCTGCAACCAAATCTTTAGGTACAACTACTTTGTAACCTAAATCAAAAGCATTTCTTATTGCCGTTTCAACACAGTATATTGTATCCATTCCAGTAATTATCATTGTTTTTATGGACTCTTTATTCAGTCTGTTTACCAAGTCTGGGTTAGAAAAGGCATTAAAGTTATATTTAACATACACATCTTTTTGAGGGGGTTTAATCTCATAGAATTTGTATCCATTAGTGCTAAAATCACAAGTTACTAATTTCCCATCTAAATCGTACTGCTCTTTTTGTAAATCTGTTAAGTTTTCTCTATCGTAAATTTGCTGGGTATACAGAGTTAATACATCCTTTTCTTTTGCTGTACTGATTGTCTTTTCTAAATTTTCTAACAGGGGTGCTACTTCTGATAAATCTCTCCCCTTTTTTCCAAGTAATCCCTTTGGGGAAGCAAAATCAACTTGTATATCTATTACGAGTAAGCAGGTGTGCTTCGGATTTATTTTTTCGTTTAGTGGCATTTTTGGCATATTTATATTATATCAGTCGAACTATTTATTACCCACTATATCTAAAATCGAAAAATCTATTGCTGATATGAAAGAATAAAGCGGGTGTATATTTCTATGGTGGGGAGGGTGGGAGTCGAACCCACATCGCCGGTTTTTCAGACCGGTGCCGTGACCACCTTGGCTACCGCCCCTCACCATGCCAACTATTGTACCAAATTTCCCCCTGATAGTTTATTCCTTAGGTTTGGGTAATTCATTTCCATTGACAACCCCTCCAAATCCCCTATACTAACCCCAATAACAAAAACAATGACGGAGACCGTGACACCTCCCGAGTTTTTAATATTAAAAAGAGATAAAAGTTCTAGGTGGCACCGTCCTTAGATTAGGGACCCTAGCATTTGCATTGCAAAGCTCAGTAATCTGTGGCTTATCATTGTAAAAATGGGGCCAAAATTCCCCAAAAAACAAGTAAAAAGTTATAATCTTTAATATATATGGAAAGAACAAAAATAAGCCAAATTAAATCTCAAATTGGCAAAACTGCTCAAGTATCTGGTTTTGTGGAAAGTATTCGCGATCAAGGAAAGATTAAATTTTTAAACCTTCGCGATATTACAGGCACAATTCAAGCTGTAATTCGTGCGGACTCTTTGGCATTTCCAAAAATTGCAGATTTAACTTTGGAATCGGTTATCTCCCTGGAAGGCTTGGTAAAAGAAGAAGCTCAAGCTCCTAATGGCGTAGAAATTGCCGTATCTGATATGGAAATTTTATCTTTAGCAGCTCCAGAACTTGCAATTCCTGTGGTTTTTGAGAAAAGTGGGGGGGAAGTTGATGTTTCAAAGCGATTGGATTTTCGTTGGCTGGATTTGCGTCGACCGGAAAAGCAGCAAATTTTTAAGGTTTGGACTCAATTGGAAGAGGGTTTCCGCAAATACTTTTTGGAAAACGATTTTGTTCAGCTGTATACTCCTTCGTTTATGAGTGCCCCAAGTGAGTCTGGCGCTGATGTTTTTGAGGTCGGTTATTTTGAGACAAAGGCCTATTTGGCACAATCTCCTCAGTTTTACAAGCAAATGGCTATGGCTTCTGGGTTGGAAAAGGTCTTTATGACGGGACCTGTATTTCGTGCAGAACCTTCGTTTACAACTAGGCATTTAACCGAATTTACTGGATGGGACTTTGAGATTTCTTACATAAATGGACCCGAAGAAGTTATGGATGTTTTGGAATCTGCCATTGTATCTGGATTTGAACAGCTCAAATCCACTGTTTTGCCCCATCTGGAAGTGCCTGGGCGCCCATTCCCTCGGTTGGAGATGGTGGAAATAAAGGAAAAGCTGGCTCAAGCTGGAGTGCCTAGCGAAAAAGAGCATGACATAAGCCCGGAAGAGGAGCGAAGAATTTGCGAGATTATAAAAGAGGAAACTGGGCATGACTTTGTCTTTGTCACAAATTGGTATAAAGACGCGCGACCTTTTTATCATATGCGATATGAAGATAGGCCGGAAATTACCAAGAGCTTTGATTTGCTTTATAAAGGTGTGGAAATTACAACTGGAGCGCAAAGGGAGCATCGGTTGGATGTGTTAAAAGCTCAGGCAGAAGGCAAAGGGTTATCCTTGGAGTCAATTCATGACTATTTGGAGTTCTTTAAATATGGCTGTCCGCCTCATGGAGGGGCAGGAATTGGCCCAGGTAGAATTGTCATGAAAATCTTGGATTTGCCTACAATAAAGGAAGCAACCTATTTGCCAAGGGATGTAAAAAGATTAAAGCCATAATTAATGCCTATAGTCCGAGGGATAATCCTTAACGAAATTTCACTTAATGCCTTACTGAAAGTCTTGGTGTGGATTGAGCGAAGGATAATCCTTGTGGCAATTGTGGTTTTTACCCTTCTCAATAGGGAGAAGCTCTTTTCGGTTGAGGGATTATCCCTCACACTATATCCCGTGACTCTGGGAAGTATGACAAAAATCCCCCATGCAGTAGGAGCCGCCAACACAAACGCCACAAAAGCAAAATTCCCTACTTTATCAGCAAAATCGGTTTTGGTTGCAGATCTAAACACAACAAGAATCCTTTATCAAAAGAATCCCGACACAATTTTGGCACCAGCTTCAACAACAAAGCTTATGACAGCATTAGTGAGTTTAGATCTTTACTCCCTAGATGAAATCTTGCCCATATCTAATACGCCAGAAAAGTGTCTAAATGTAGAAGGAAATCGCCTGGACCTGACCCTCGCCGAAGAAATTTCAGTAAAAGACCTTCTGCATGCGACCCTGATTTCCTCTTCAAATGATGCTGCATGTATTTTAGCTAACACCGCCACAACCGAAGAGACTTTTGTTCAACTGATGAACCAAAAAGCCCTTCAATTTGGCATGGTAAATACAATTTTTACCAATCCCGTTGGCTTTGACAGCTTTGATTATTCTCATAAGTCTACAGCAAAGGATCTTTACATTTTGGCACAAAGAGCAAAGGCAAATGCCTTAATTAAAGAAATTTATGCCAAGCCTTTTTATAACCTAGAAACAGGTAATATCCCAAGAACAATTTACTCAACAAATCAGCTTTTAACCCAAATTTCAGGATCCGTAGGAATTAAAACTGGTACAACAAGTCAGGCAAGGGAAGTTTTAATTTATGAATATGCAGATGAAGACAAGGATTTGTTAATAATTCTAATGGGAAGTGAGGCTAGATTCCCCGAAACAAAGGCAATTCTTAACTGGTTGGAGAATAATTTCGTTTGGTACTAGCGCTCTTGAGATTTGCTCTTAAAACTCCGCTGTAAAATAAATTATTGTCCCGGCACAATCGCCTCAGTCTCAACCTCTTCCTTCTTCACCCATTCTCCAGAAACTGCAGGATAATAAATAGCTATTCCCCCCTTAGAATTATCGGGTCCAGTATAGCTTCCTTCAAAAACATAAATAGGTTGTAAATAAGGTTGTTCTCTAGTGTCATCATAATAGGCCAAAAATATATCAGTTATTAAAACCTCACTAACTCTAATTGGCTTATATTCATCAAAAACGCTTTGAGTGCCTGGTCTTACAAAAGAAATTACGCCCTCGCCTTTGGCAACTTCTTCCCAAGCTGTTGCAATAGGAAGTAATGGATAAGTAGCTTGAGAATTTTGCACAATTTCCCTCACATTGTAATAAATATAAGGGCTCCTCCTTATAACCTGGTCCTTTTCTGGTATTGCAACCACCATTCTAATTAAACCCTCTTTATAAACAGGGCCAACAAGTGGGACATTATTAACAGATCTAAAAAAGTCAACTCTTGCTACTTCTGCTTCCCCTTGAAATGCTGTGTAAACAATTCCATTATTTCTAACAATTCCCATTTCTGTAGTTTGAGTTCCGCTTGTGTATAAAGGATCCCAAAATCTGCCAATATTTTGCAAAATAGATTTAGCTGTGGAGGGACCAGTTACCCTGTTTATAGAACCTGGTTTAAATGCTCCAAATAAAGAATATGCAGGAATTTTCATTTCCAATTCGGAAGTTGTTATGTCAACAAAAAGGCTTGCTCCTGTTGCAGGGTCAACCCATCTATATTCGTTGCCTTTTAAACTTGTGGAAAGTGTAGCATCTGAAAACCCTAATTTACTAGCATCAGCAGAAGCTCTTTTTCCAGCCTCATATGAAAAAGCAGGTTGTGCATATGTATAAACTGTGGCTCTATTAGGTAAATCTGCAGGTAATCTTCCATCTTTTGTAAATAAAGTATATTTTGGAGGCGTTGTATTAAGGATTCTTTGCGGCTCAAATTCAATTGGATCTAAAAGTCCATATACTGGATTTGGAGGATTTTTTGGAGGAAAAGCCCTATTATAGGCGGTTTTCAAGGTTGGTATAAAAATGTACCTCCCCAAAAGAAAGACGATTATAAAAATTATTGAGAGCCAAAAGGCAAGTTTGGTGTTTTTGGCAGTTGTAGTTAAACTCATTACTTTTATTATATTACAAAAGTTTCATGTTAAAATCACATCATGTCAGTTAGAGTAAGAATGGCTCCAAGCCCTACAGGTGAATTTCATATTGGTAGTATGCGGACTTTTTTGTATAACTGGGCTTTTGCCAAGCAACAAGAAGGAAAATTTGTTTTAAGAATTGAAGATACAGACCGTAATCGATATGTGGAAGGCTCTTTAGAAAGGCTATTACAAGTTGTTAAAGACTATGGTTTAAGCTGGGATGAAGGCCCAGAAGTTGACGGTCCTCATGCCCCTTATGTTCAATCTGAAAGATTAGATTTATATAAAAAGTATGCCGAAGAATTGGTAGCAAAAGGCAAAGCTTATTATTGTTTTTGTACTTCGGAAGAGCTTGATACTATGCGAAATGAGCAAAAATCTCAAGGTTTGCCTGTTACAAAATATGATAAAAGATGCTTAAAGCTTTCTAAAAGTGAGATTGAGTCTAAATTGAATGCAGGAATTCCCTATGTAATAAGGTTAAATGTTCCTGAAAATGAGGAAATTTCATTTCATGACGAAATCTTGGGGGATACAAGCGTAAATTCCAATGACATTGACGATACAGTACTTCTTAAATCCGATGGTTATCCAACATATCATTTGGGAGTTGTTGTTGATGACCATTTAATGGAAATTACCCACATTATTCGAGGCGTGGAATGGCTTCCTTCTACTCCAAAGCATGTTTTGTTATATAAATATTTTGGGTGGGAATTGCCTTTAGTAGCTCACTTACCTGTTTTAAAGGAAATAGGTAGTAATGTAAAAATGTCAAAGAGGCATGGTGGGGTTTTTGCCATAGATTTTCTTAGTGAAGGTTATTTGCCAGAGGCCTTACTTAACTTTTTAATGTTTTTAGGTTGGAATCCTGGTACAGAAAAGGAAATTTACTCGTTGGGTGAGTTTATTGCCGATTTTTCGTTGGAAAAAGTGCATAAAACTGATTTAGTTGCGTTTGATAGGCAAAAGCTCCTTTGGATGAATGGTTATTATATTCGCGGGCTAACTTCGGTGGAGCTGTGGCAAAAAGTAAAAAAATGGGCTAAAGAATTTGGCGTAGATTTAGGCATTGGAGAAGCTTCCGATGAGTATATGGCAGAAATTACTGAACTAGTTAAGGAACGAATGAAGTTGTTATCAGAATTTCCTAGTTTGGTAGTGTACTTTTTTAAAGATCCAAAAATCTCAACCGAAGATTTGACTTCTTATGGAAAGGAAAAGACCCCGGAGATTTTGCAAAAGTTTTACGGTTTGTACGAGAATGTAGAGAATTGGAATTCTGAAGAGCTAGATAAGGTTTCTCATGAGGCCTTAACCAAGTTTGGATATTCCCCAAAAGAGGCATTTATGACCCTAAGACTGGCGGTAAGTGGGCAAAAAGCCACGCCTCCTTTGTTTGATTTTCTATCTAAAATAGACAAGGAAGTAGTGTTAAATAGGCTTAAAATGGCAATAGAAATCCTATAACTAGCAAAAACATCTATTTAAACTAGAATATAGTCGTTGATTCAAAATGATTATTCCAATAGAATTGATTTATTAGAATTTTTTGAAAGGAAAAATATTATGGCAACCCAAAAAGATATTAATGAGCAAAAAGTTGAATCCAAAGATCCAAAGCAAATGGCTTTGAAGTCAGCTTTGTCTCAGATTGAAAAGGATTTTGGAGTAGGTGCAGTTATGAAATTAGGTGATAAGGCAAAAGTGAGAATTGATGTAATCCCTACAGGTTCCATTGCTTTAGATATAGCTTTAGGAGTTGGAGGCGTCCCAAGAGGAAGAATTGTAGAAATTTATGGTCCAGAATCTTCGGGTAAGACTACTTTAGTACAACATATTATTGCTGAGGCTCAAAAAGCTGGAGGAACCGCTGCTTTAATTGATGCTGAAAACGCTTTTGACCCCATGTACGCTGAAAAAACTGGAGTAAATGTGGAAGAGCTTTTAGTTTCTCAACCAGATACTGGAGAACAAGCTTTAGAAATAGCCGAAACCTTAATTAGATCTAACGCTTTGGATGTAATAGCTATAGACTCTGTTGCGGCATTAGTACCACAGGCAGAATTGGAAGGAGAAATAGGGGATTCAACCATTGCTTTACAGGCCAGATTAATGAGTAAGGCTTTGAGACGGATTACTTCAATTGTAAATAAGTCCCGCACCACTGTTATTTTTACTAATCAGTTAAGAACCAATATAGGAGTAATGTTTGGAAACCCAGAAGTAACTAGTGGAGGTAAGGCATTAAGATTTTACGCCTCTGTGAGAATGGAAATCCGAAGAATTGAATCCATAAAAGATGGGGATGAATTTCAGGGAAACAGAGTGCGCGTTAAGGTTGTAAAAAACAAGGTTGCCCCTCCTTTTAAGACCGCAGAATTTGACATTATGTTTAACGAAGGAATTAGTAGAGAAGGAAACTTGTTGGATGTGGGTGCAAATATGGAATTGGTAGAAAAAAGTGGTGCTTGGTATAGCTATAAGGGTGAAAAAATAGGTCAGGGTCGCGTAAATTCTATTGCTTATCTAAAGGAAAATACAAAAATAAGGGATTCTTTAGAGAAGGAAGTTCGAGATACCCTAAATAAAAACTTTGCAATTGGAACAACAAATAAGAATCCGGAAGTACCAAAGGATGTTCCAGAAGCAGTTCCTGATAAAGAATAACGCTAAATGTCCGAAGAGATTTTTGTTGACTTACAGAATTACATATTGAAGTACCTTTCATATAAACCTCGTACTGAATATGAAGTAAAACAAAAGTCTCTAAACTTTTTGCACCCCTTTGAGGAAGTATCCGCGGAGGAAAAAGAGAACTTAACAAATGAGGCTATAAAGAGATTACAAGAAATTGGTTACATAGATGATTTGGACTATGCTATTTCTTATATTGAAGAGCAAAAAAAGAAATCCAAGCCAAAAGGTCCTCACTATGTAACTCAATTTTTAAGAAAAAAAGGTGTGCCCAAGCAGATATGCGAAAAAGCACTTAATTTTCACTACTCTTTGGAAGATGAAAAGAATTTAATACAAAAAAATATAGAAAAATATAATTCTGATGACCCTGCAAAAATAATTCACTATTTAAGACAGAGAGGGTTTAATTACAACACCATTTGTACCTTTGTTGACAGAAAACTCAAAAGAAACTAAAATTGACTCCATTGAGGAAAATGGATTTTTATGGACAAAAAATATGATTTATTTTAATAACTACAATCATACTTTACGGCTTAATACTGGGAAATTGCGGGTTTTTTAATCCTTTCCATTTTTCTCTTTCTTAATATATTAATTGAATTTGTGGCTTTAAATAGCCAAAAGAAAGGAATTTATGGAATTTATACTTTTAGGACTCTTAATTTCTGCAGTTGTGGGCGGTGGTGTGGCGTATTCTATTCAAAGTAAAAAGGTTGGTCAGTCGGATGCTAAAGACGCGGAGATCCCTTCGGATGGGGAGCAGATCCCTTCGGAAGAGACGCCTGTAACAGAAGAAGCCCCAGTGGTGGATCAGGTACCTCCGGTAGTTTTGCCACAAGAACCAGTAACTACGCCAACAGAACCCGTTTCATCCAAAATAGATGAGCTGCAGCTTGTTAGAGAGGCAAAAAATCGTGCCAAGGAGATTTTATTAGAGGCAAAAGATAAAGCTCTTCAAATTACAAATGAGGCCACAGAAAAGGCATCAAAAATACGCGAAGAAGTTTCGGAATCTGAAAAGAATTTAGCTGTAACAGAGGCAAAAATTGATGCCCAAAAAGAAGAGTTAAAAGAAAAGGCTGACTCAATTAACGCAACAAAAGAGGCAATAGAAAAGAAAAAGGAAGAAATAGATCAGATTTTGGATAATCAAAAGAAAAAGCTACAAGAGGTTTCTTCACTTACAAGAGAAGAAGCTCGCGAGCTGTTACTATCAAGATTTGATAAGGATCTACAAGAGGAAAAAGCAAAAAGGATTCGCCAATTAGAGGAAGATATAAAAAAGACAGCAGATCAAAAGTCTCAGGAAATACTTTTAGATGCGCTTTCTCATGGCACGACAGATTATGTTGTTGAGCACACAACTGCAAAAATTAAGCTTCCAGAAGCTGATATGAAAGGAAGAATCATTGGAAAAGAGGGACGAAATATTATGACTTTTGAAAAGCTAACAGGAGTGGAGTTAGATCTGGACTCATCCCCAGGAGACATCATAATCTCATGTTTTGACCCCGTACGAAGGGAAGTTGGGCGTGTAGCAATGGAACGACTCCTAGCAGATGGCAGAATTCAGCCCGTTAGAATAGAAGACCTCGTCCAAGAAACCCAAAAAGACATGGAACACATAATTTACAAAGAAGGTGACAAATTGTGCCACATGTTAGGTGTTTATGATCTACCAAAAGATATAGTTAGTGTTTTAGGCAAATTTAAATATCGCTTTTCTTATGGCCAAAATCTAATTAAACACACCTTAGAAGTAGCAAATATAGGCATGGTTTTAGCTAGAGAATTAGGTGCAAATGTAGAGACCGTAAAAGTGGGATGTCTTCTCCATGACATAGGAAAAGTCTTATCCCCTGATGGAAAGGGAAGTCATGTTGACCATGGAATTGAATACTTGCAAGAAAAAGGTATTTCAGAAGAGATTTTAACCTGTATAAAAGAACATCATGGTGATAAATATAGCTCTATAGAGTCCGCTCTTGTAGCTTTAGCAGACCATATTAGTGGTGCTAGACCAGGTGCTAGATCTGAAGATTATGAGTCCTTCTCCAAGCGAATGAAGGAGTTAGAAGACGCCGCTTTAACCTTTGATGGAGTTGAAAAGGCTTACGCTATTTCCGCTGGAAGAGAGGTTCGCGTTTTTGTAGAGCCTAAAGTAGTTGATGACGCTTCCACAGCCTTGCTAGCAAGGGAAATAGCCCGTAAAATAGAATTAGAGCAAAATTATCCTGGTGTTGTAAATGTTACTGTAATAAGAGAAACTAGGATCACTGAAACCGCTCGCTAATATGTACTATATATTGCTTGTAATAGCATTAATACTTGTTTATTCCTTTGTTGTTAGGGTAGTAAGCTCTGTTTTAAAGAGTTTTCTTATTGTTGCAGGTTTGGCCTTGTTAATAGGAGGGATTTACATTTTCATCCTTTCCGCATCGGAACCTGTCAAAATTTTAGACATGTACGAGGTAGATAATTTTCACATTAGAAAGGTAGAAAAATGAAAGTACTTTTTATTGGCGACATAGTTGGAAGTCCAGGCAGAGACAAAGTTAAAAGTGTTTTGCCCGGATTAATTAAAGAACATTCCATAGATGTAGTTGTTGGTTGTGCAGATAATCTTTGTCATGGAAGGGGTGCCTCTGAAAAGACTATAAAGGAAATGATGGATGTGGGAGTTAATTTCTTTACAGGTGGTGATCATATTTTTCATAACAAAGACTTTGAATCCGAGATTGAAGATTTACCTGTTATAAGAGCAGCAAATTACCCTGCTGAAGCTCCAGGGAAAGGTTATGAACTTTTTGATCTTGGTGATAAAGGTTATCTACTTTTAATTAACTTATTAGGTAGAACTTCATTTTCTTCCAAAATGGCTTATTTAGAAGATCCTTTTACGACTGCAGAGAAAATTTTAGCCAAATATTCAGGCGAAAAAAATGTCTTTTCCTTAATAGATTTCCATGCCGAAGCCACAAGTGAAAAAAATGCTCTAGCTTTTTATTTAGACGGAAAAGTTGACGCAATTGTAGGTACTCATACGCATATTCCAACATGTGACTTTAGAACTTTATTAAACGGAACTATGTTTGTAACCGATGTTGGCATGACAGGAAATATTGACTCAGTACTTGGGGTTAAGGCTGATATAATCATAAATTCCTTCCTTACAGCAAGGGCACAAAAATTCGATTGGGAAAAGACTGGCGCAACAGCGTTTAGAAGTGTATTATTAGATTCAGTCACAAAGACGATAACTCGTCTTGACTCTTGAAAATTATTAAGCCAGGCAGTTTTTTTGAAAGGGGGTGCACTAACACAATGACAAAAACACAATTAATCGATATGGTAGCTGATATGGCAGGATTAACCAAAGTTGATGCCAAGAAAGCCGTTGATGCAGTAGCTGATGTTGTATCCTCAGCTCTTTCCAAAGGTGAAAAAGTTACTTGGACAGGTTTTGGAACATTTGAAGTGAGAAGTAGAGCCGCTAGAATGGGTAGAAATCCTCAAACTGGAGCTCCTATGAGAATCCCTGCCACAAAGACACCAGCCTTCCGTTCAGGAAAAGGATTAAAAGACGAAGTAAAGGAGTAATTCTTTTTTCGCTTTTATACAAAAGCCCCGCTTTTGCGGGGTTTTTGTATGGGAGTGAAACTTCCTTTATAATCAATTTAATGCCTAAAAATAAAAGTGCCCAAAATAGTATTGTTGAGGACTGGCGCCAAGATACAAACGCAATTAAAAAATATTCGTTTTTGCATACATTCCTCCCACAAGAGGAAAAAAGGCAAAGATCCCCGTTTTTGTCCCACACTGCCTTGCTTATTTACTCTCTGTTTTTCTCCATTGTTTTGGCCAGTTTCAAGTTAGCCCCCAAATTTTTACCAGGAATTTTAGGTTATGCCTCTGACATTTACATTGAAGAGCTTTTAAAATATACAAATGACCGCAGAGCCTTGGAAGGTTTAGCCCCTTTAAAAATAGATTCTTCCCTTTCTGTTGCCGCTCAGGCAAAAGCCAAGGATATGTTTGCAAAAAATTATTGGGCACATGTCTCCCCAGATGGTACAGAGCCTTGGGATTTCATTGTTAGTGCGGGTTATGACTATTCCTATGCGGGTGAAAATTTAGCAAAAAACTTTAATTCTTCAAAAGAGGTTGTGGATGCTTGGTATGAATCCCCTTCGCATAGAGAGAACTTATTAGGCTCAAATTATCAGGATATTGGTTTTGCCGTGGTAAATGGAATTTTGGATGGTTATGAAACCACTTTAGTCGTTCAAACTTTTGGGAAGCCACGAGTTCCTACTTATTTAAGTTCGGCAGAGCCTGATTCCCTTCCAGAGAGACCTGTTGAAGTTCCTGTAACTCAAGAAACTCCTGCAACTGCAATTCCTTCCACAGCAGGAACTGCTAATTCGTCAGAGTTAGATCAGCCTCTCCCTATAGAAGGCACAGAATCAGGCTTGGTAGTTTCAACTTCAGAGCCCCCGAAGCAATTTATCGATATAGTTGGAGCTACAAATCTCATAGGGTTTAGTTTTATTACATTTTTATCTCTGCTTTTAATGGGAGATATGTGGTATTCCCGTAAAAAAGGCATAAGAAAAGTAACAGGTCATACTTTTGCGCATTTACTATTTTTGCTATTTGTATTTGGAAGTATTTGGTTGGTCCTGTCACCAGGAAAAATCTTATGAAAAAAGAATCTCACTTTAAACATTATGCACTATTAGTTTCTGGAATGGCTTTACTAGGAGCTTTCTTTGTACTTTTTAGATTTAATACTCCCATTCAAATTTTCATTGGCCTCGCTGGATGTATTTTTTACATATTTTGGGGTATATTTCATCATGCGTTAGAAGACAGGGTTACAAAATTGGTTGTTATTGAATACATCCTCTTTAGTTTAGTAGCCTTCCTTTTAATGATACTTTTTGTGACGATATAAAAATATGAAGGCAGTAATTGTTGTTCCTACATATAATGAAAGAGAAAATATTGAAAAACTTATTCCTGTATTAGTGCCTATTTTAGAGACTGAGTTTTCAGGTGAATTTGATATTTTAGTTGTTGACGGCAACTCCCCCGATGGAACGGGCGAAGTTGTACAAAATTTCTCTGATCAATATAAAAGCGTGCATTTGTTATTAGAGCCTGAAAAACGAGGCCTTGGTGCTGCTTATATTTATGGCTTCAAACACGCCATGGAAGAGATGCACGCGGATGTAATAGTAGAAATGGACGCAGATTTTCAGCATGACCCTAATGATGTCCCTAGACTTTTACAAGCAATAGAAAATGGTGCTGATTACGCCATTGGTTCTAGATTTGTAAAGGGGGGGAGTATCCCCAAAGAATGGACATTTATACGAAAGTTTCTGAGCGTAGGTGGAAACATCTTTTCTAAACTCGTTTTAGGCATATTTAATGTCAATGACTTTACTTCTGGTTTTAAAGCCTCAAGAGTAAAAGGATTTGTGGACAAACTTGATTTAGACAGCATTCTTTCCCAAGGATTTGCCTATAAAATAGACCTTTTGCACAAAATGCATCGATTGGGGGCAGGCATAAAAGAAGTCCCCATAGAATTTGGATTAAGGGATCGAGGCGATTCTAAAATGGAAAAAAATAACATGATGGATTCTTTAAGAGTTGTTATTACATTAAGGTTAAAAGAGTTAGAAAGTTTTATAAAATTTGGGTTAGTTGGTTTCTTGGGATTTTTTACTGACATTGGCTTATTTAATATCTTCCTATGGTCAACCTCTTTATCAGAATCAAGATCCAGTGCACTTTCTGGCTTTATTGCAATAAATGTTACCTACATTTTTAATAACTTTTGGTCTTTTAACAAACAAAAAATCACCGACCCTATAAAAATTTTAAAAAAAGCCCCTTTATACTACTTAATTTCCTATGTCCCCATCTATTTTAGAAGCAGCATTTTAATTCCCCTCACACTAGACTTATTAGGCGATTCCCAATTAGTAGCCAATTTTGCCTTCATCATAGGAGTTGCACTTGGCCTAATATGGAATTTCTTTTTTTATAGTAGAATAGTTTGGAAAAAATGATTGAATACTCAATTGTCATACCCTGTTTTAATGAATCAGGGAAAATAACTTCTTCTTTAACCCAGATTCTAAATTTTATGCCTTCGTTTTGTGACTCCTTTGAAATAGTAGTTGTAGATGATGGAAGTACAGATGATTCCGTAGCAAAAATAAAAGAGTATCAAAAAGATCATGATCATATTAGGCTTATAGAAAATGCTCATAAAGGGAAGGGCCCCACTGTTTGGAAGGGAGTTATGGAAGCCCGTGGTGAATATATTTATATGGCAGATACAGATTTGTCGGCACCTATTGAAGAGCTAAAAAAGCTTTCTCTTTGGGTCCGTGAGCATGACTATGATATAGTTATAGCCTCTAGGGAAGGTCATGGGGCCGAAAGAGTGGATGAGCCTTTCTATCGTCATCTAATGGGAAGAGTCTTTAATTTTCTAGTGCAAGCATTGATTTTACCTGGTATAAAAGATTCTCAATGCGGGTTTAAACTTTTCAAGCGAGAAGCTGCAAAAAACACTTTTGCACGATTGACAATTTATGGAGAATCCGCAGAAATTCAGCAAAAGGCTTATTTAGGAGCTTTTGATGTGGAGGTTTTATTTATAGCCAGAAAACTTGGCTATAAAATAAGAGAAGTTCCAGTTAAATGGACTTATGTTAGAACCACCCGCTTAAATCCCCTGCAAGACTCTCTAAAAATGGCTAGAGATGTGTTAAGGATAAGATTAAATAATTTAAGAGGAGTATATAAAATATGAAACTTTGTGTAGTAGGAACAGGATATGTAGGATTAGTTGGTGCTGCAATTTTTGCAGATTGGGGTAACGATGTCATAGGAGTTGACATTGATGCCGAAAAAATTAAAAAAATTAAGGAAGGTGTTATGCCCATTTATGAGCCAGGCCTTTCCGAAGTTGTTTTGTCTAACATTGAATCAGGCAGACTTTCCTTTACAACAAATCTTGGTGAAGGCATTAAAGATGCCGAAATTGTCTTTATTTGTGTAGGTACACCTCAAGACGAAAAAACTGGAGCTGCAGATTTGTCGTATGTTTGGGCTGTTGCAAAAGAAATTGGTGAAAATTTAAATGGTTACAAAGTCATTGTCACTAAAAGCACTGTTCCAGTGGGAACAAATGAAAGAGTTAAACAAATTGTAAGAAAATACGCCCCTAAAGGAGCCAGATTTGATGTTGCTTCTAATCCTGAATTTTTGCGCGAAGGTACTTCGGTTGAGGATATGAGAAATACAGATAGAGTAGTAATAGGGTCGGATTCGGAAAAGGCTTTAGAAACATTAAAGAGCTTATATGATCATTTAGGAACAATTATTGTAGAGACCGATCTTCGTTCTGCCGAAATGATTAAATACGCGTCTAACTCCTTTTTGGCAACAAAAATTTCATTTATTAATGAAATGGCCCAAATTTGTGAAAGAGCTGGTGCCGATATTTCCAGAGTGGCCTTTGGTATGGGACTTGACAAAAGAATTGGACCTAAGTTTTTAAATGCAGGAATTGGTTATGGTGGAAGTTGCTTCCCAAAGGATGTTGCTGCCCTTTATAAAACTTCTACAGATCAGGCTTATGACTTTAAATTACTTCGTGCCGTCATGGAAGTAAATGAAAGACAAATGGATTATTTTCTGGACAAGGTTGTTGGTCATTTTGGTAGAAATCTCAATGGAAAGTCTATTGCCTGTTTAGGTTTATCCTTTAAATCCGACACAGATGATGTTAGAGCTTCTGTTTCTATAAAAATAGTTCAGGCCCTAAGGGGAATGGGTGCTCTTGTTAAAGTCTTTGATCCTGCCGGTCAGGAAAACGCAAAACAAATTTTGGGGGAGACTTCTGTTTATTATGCCAAGGACATTTACGACACAATGGAAGGTGCTAGTGCTTTGTGTTTGCTTACAGAATGGAAGCAGTTTGGTGAACTAGACCTAGATAAGGTTAAATCGTTGTTAAAGGAGAAAGTAATCTTTGACGGTAGGAATTTGCTTGATAAAGAAGCTGTGGAAAAAGCTGGAATCAAGTATTTTGCAATAGGTAAGCGCACAAATGGAGGAGACTACAAGCAATTTGAAGGTGGCTCCGCAATTTTAGAAGAAGTTAAGGAATAATCTTTTTGATATGCAGAAAAATCAGGACAAAAAAAAGAAAATTCTTATTTTTGTTCCTGAGTTTCCGCGTTTAACTGAAACTTTTATTCAGAGGGAAATTTCTAAGCTCGTAGATTTAGGAAATTTAGAAATAACTGTTTTCTCTTTGGAAAAGGCTAGTGGAAGATTATTTGATAATGTTGCAACTCATGTTGTTTATCAGAGATTGGATTTTGTAACGGCAATTAGAGCTTGGATTTATTTTTTGAGCAGGAAACCTTCGGTTTTAGGGAAAACTTTTAGATTTTTACTTTCCACAAAGGAAGAAACTTTAGCCAAAAAATTGGTTATTTTTGCCAAATCGGTTGGATATGCTTACTTATTTAAACAACTTTCTCCTGATCATATTCATGCAAATTTCATGTCGTGGCCTTCTACAATGGCAATGATAGGGTCAAAGTTGCTGGAAATTCCATATAGTATTTCGGCACATGCAAAGGATGTAATGGTAGAAGGTGAATTTTTTGCTTCCAAAGTAGCAACCGCAAAATTCATTTCCATTTGTAATCGCTTTGCTTATGAAGATTGCATTAGGCGTTCTGGTGTTGAAGCTCCTGAAAATGTTTTATTGCAATACCATGGAATAGATTCTGTGGCGTCCTTTGATTCTGTCCCTCCTGCGAAAAGGGGAACAAGACCTTTTTTGTTTAATGGTGGCGCTCGCTTGGTAGAAAAGAAGGGGCAAAAGTATTTGATTGAGGCGGCAAAAATTTTAAAGGATAACGGTTTGGATTTTGAACTGCATATTGCAGGGCCAGGTCCTTTGTATCAAGAGCTTACTCAACAGATAGCCTCTTTAGGGCTACAAGATAATGTTTTTATACATGGCGGAGGCGAAGGGGTGCCTTTTAATGAAGTTGTCTCTTATTTAAAGGCCTGTGATTTGGTTGTGCAGTCAAATATAAACCTAGATTCTGGTGACGCCGATGGTATCCCCACTTTTATAATAGAAGCAGCAATGTTGGCAAAGCCAATAGTTGCAACAGATGCAGGGAGTATCCTTGAATTAGTTGACGAAAAAACTGGTTGGATAGTGCCACAAAGGGATCCAAAGGCATTGGCTGATGCAATCCTTCAAGGATTATCCTTCATAAAAATGGGGGATTTGCCTGTGGCAACAGAGCAAAGTGCCAAAACGGCCAAGGATTATCCTTGTGAAATTTTGCGACAAAAAGCTTTGGCAATGTTTGACATAGACAAGAACATAAAAGAATTAGAACAGCTTTTGATACAATGAATCCATGCGGATAGCAGTTTTTATTAAATCCACAACATTTCACACGGGATATGGTGGCTTAGAGACTCAAAATAAGACTTTATGTGAGGGCTTAGTCCGAAGAGGCCATGATATTTCGGTTTTTGCGCCCCAAAAAGAATTAAAGTTTGAAACAAAGTATGAAAATAGTGTCAAATATCACTTTCTTCCCTGTGTCTACAAACTAACGCATTTTGGAAAAAATAATTGGCTTAATGTTTCTAGAGGAGTTTCTGCAAAACATCATAAAGAAAAGCCCTTTGATTTAGTTATAAGTCAAAGCTCCGCAGGACTGGGAATTATTCAAAAACGCCAAGAATTCAATGTTCCTATTGTTTCAATTTCACATGGGACCATTATTGGCGAATTTCAAACGAATTTTCAAACAGCAAAGGGATTTAAGGCTTATTTTAGGCTATTAAAGGACTCGATTTTTGTTTTAAGAGTATTTTTTGGAAGGCAAAGACAATTTATTCATGGTTCCAATAAGATTATTGCCGTTTCTTCGGCAGTAAAGGAGGCTCTATTAAATGAAACCTTTGTTTCAAAGGATAAAGTTGCTGTGGTAAATAATGGAGTTGACCCTGCTTTATTTACAAACATATCAAATGCGCCCACAGATTCGCCAAAAATCCTTTATGTAGGGCAAATAACAAAATCCAAAGGTCTAGATACACTTTTTAAGCTTTCACAAGAACCAGAATTTGCGGAAATCAAGTTTGACATTATTGGAGGTGGAGACTATTTAGAAGAACTAAAAGCATTGGTTGAGAAGTCCCAAAAAGACAATTTTATCTTGCATGGAAAAAAGCCTTATTTAGAACTTTTAGAATTTCTAAATCAGCAAAAAGATGCAATATTTGCCTTTCCTACAAGACGATATGAAGGTTTCCCAATGGTTTTAGCAGAAGCCTTGTTTTTAGGTTTCCCAGTTGTTGCCTTTGGCGTGGGCGGAGTCTCAGATGCTGTTAAAACCGAAGAAACTGGATTTCTAATCCCTTCGGGGGAGTATGCCCAGTTTAAGGAGAAATTGTTAGACCTAATTAATAGCCCCACAAAGAGAAAAACCTTTTCTGAAAACAGCAGAAAATTTGCTTATAATAACCTTACACTTGATAAAATGTTAGATCAGTATGAAAAAGTTTTTGCAGAGGTATTAAAACAATGAAAATATTGCGCATAGTTTATGATTGGCCAGAGCCCTGGGCAGGACTGTCGCCTCATCCATATGAGCTGACTGTTACACAAGCCAAGAAAGGACATGAAGTTACTGTTTTTGCTGGAAAGTGGCCAAATTCTGGGAAAATTATTCAGCCAGAAGGAGTGGAAGTAATAGGCTTTTTGCGAGAGCCGTTAAAAGGAACTTTGGCGATCACTACTTCGGTTTGTTTGTTTTTCTATTATTTAAAATGGAGGCGACAAAATAGCCCGGATATAATCCATTCTCATGGGCACTTTGCAATTTGGATATATTTATATCGCTTATTTTTAAAAAGGTTTTTTCCAAATGCACAGGAGCTGAAAATCCCTTTAGTGGGGCACTTTCATAACACTACCGAAGGGCGAAAGCAAAAGCTTTTAGAAAAAGGGAGCAAAGTTAACCCTATTTCGCAATATTTATCTTGGCCCCTATCAACTTTGTCAGATAAATGGGCAATAAAAGCTTCAAATGCTTGTATATTTGTAGGGCAGGATTTGGTTGAAGAAGCAAAAAAGTATTATAACGCCCCATCAGAAAAGTGCTTTGTAATAGAGTCAGGCGTTAATGATGCCATGTTTAAACCTGTTGGAGGAGAAGAAAAAGAAAAGACCCGTAAGGATTTAGGTTTTGATCCCACGGATACAGTTATTTTAAATGTGGGGATGATGGTGGAGCGGAAAAATATAGATAAGTTAATTTTGTCATTAAAGCATCTCCCTTCGCTTTATAAATTGCTTTTAGTAGGACCAGGAGAGCCCGATTATTTAAAAAAGCTGGACCAACTTATTCAAGATAATCATTTACAAGAACGCGTTGTACAAGGAGGATATGCTCCGTATCCAGAAATCCCCATTGCTATGCAGGCGGCTGACATTTTTGTTTTGCCTTCCTCATTTGAAGGGGCGCCGAAGGTTGTAATGGAAGCACTTTCATGTGCAGTGCCAGTTTTAGCTTCAGGCTTTAAACTAACCGAAGAGATTTCCGGCCTATCCTATTTGGAAAATCAAAATCCAGAATATATTGCAGAGTCAATTCAAAAAGTGTTAAGTAATCCTATTTCTGTTGATAGGAACAAGGTTTATCAGGAATATTCTTGGTCAACAAGAGTCCAAAAGTTAGAAGAAGTTTATGAATTTGCTCAAAAGAATATATGAAGTTTTCAATGATTCTAAAAGAAGAAAAAGAGGATGTTGTTTATGAATAAGATTTTACAAAATAAATATTTTCAAAATAAATACATTGTCTTTTTGACTTCACATTTTTGGCTCCTGTCTCTTATTCTATTTTCTTTCCTTTTTATTGCCATAAACATTAAGATGAATATTTTTTCTTATAACAACTTTGATTTTGGAAAATTTGACTTAGGAAATATGACCCAAATGGTTTGGAATACTTTACATGGTCGTTTGCTTTGGGTAACTGATTATTTTGGTACAAATATGCCTCGTTGGGGAATGAGCCATGTTGACCCAATTCTTTTGCTTTTTGTCCCAATATTTTTCCTTTTCCAGCACCCTTTAACCTTAGTCTTCTCTCAAGTAATTTTAGTGACCTTTACAAGCATTCTTTTGTTTAAATTGGCAGAATTAAAGCTAAAAAACAAATTTGGGGCTTTTTGTGTGGGAATGGCTTTTTTGTTTTATCCCGCTGTTGGATATTTAACTGCAAGAACTGGTTTTCATGGAGTTACGCCTGCCATGTTCTTTTTTGTTTTGGCTTTTTACCTTTTGGAGCTTTCTTTTGAGCAACAAAACTTTTCAAAAAAGCGATTGCTTTGGTTTTGGATTTTGCTTGTTATTACAATGTCTGGGAAGGAGCAAATTTCCCTGTATATGATTCCTTATGGTCTGTTTATTTGGCTTTTTAGAGGTCAAAGAAAGCTTGGAATGTGGGTTACTTCGGTGGGGATTGTTTGGTTTATAACTGCCTTTTTCATTATTATCCCTTCCTCTGCGCATTACAGAATAGAGGGTTACAAAAAATTTGCCGATACAATAGGAATGGATCCAGAATATGAAAATGAAGTCACTAAAGAAAATTATTTTTTAGGAAGGTATGCAGATTTTGGCGATTCATATTTGGAAGTAGCCTTTAATATGGCAACAAGACCTGTTCAACTAGTCCAAGTTTTTTTCGATGGTGAGAAGTCTCAAAACTTTACAGAGACATTTACGCCAGTTGGGTTCCTTCCGTTTTTGGCGCCAGCAACCTTTGCAATGGCATTTCCTGATTTGCTAATAAATTATTCAACGACTTCTGGCGGCATAGGTACTTCTGAAATATATAATCATAGAATTTCCATGATTGTACCAGTGCTTTTTATTTCTGTTATTTTTGCAATTCAATATTTAAGCGGATTTTTGGCAGGACCGCAAAAAAAGCTTTCTTACAAGGTACTCTCCATGGGATTTGCTGGCTTCATTTTAGGTCTCAATATTTACACAAGCTTTGCTTATGATAATCCTGTTTATTTATGGGCAACTCAATCAATTCAGAGAAGATTCCTTAGTAAAGTTTTTGCTCGCACTATAGATAACAAAAAAGCTTTAGATGAGGCAGAAATCGGTAGTCTAGTGGATCTACCCAGTTTAGATAATAAAGATAGAGAATGTGCCCAAAAGATTATCCATCTAATTCCTGATAACGCCTCTGTCTCTGGTCCAGATTATTTAGGAGCTCACCTTTCCATGCGAGAAACTTATGCAATATTTCCTGCCCTTTATAACGAAGCCGATTTCGTAATAGTGGATGTCTTTGCTCAAAAGCTCAACCGAATATTAGGTGTAAATATTGATATGGTGGGGGATACTGTGGAAACACTGCTTTTAAGTGATCATCATAAATTAGCCGTAGGCTGTGGAAACCTTTTTGTTTACGCAAATGTTGGAAAATATGCTAAAGATACTCGCCTCCCTGTCCAAGAAAGATACGAATACGACTTTAAAGTGGAATATGAACTCTTGGATTCCCTTTTTGTTGTGGACTTTAATGTTCCAAGTCAGGCCAAAAGGGGAATTTCCATGCCTTTAGAAATCGTCTTCAACCGAAGGACTGGTCGTTCCTTAAATGGCTTTGTTTTATACACAAGCTTTGTTCATGAAGAAACTGGAGAGTTATACCAAGTGGCAAGTTTGGCTTCTTTAAGCCTTAGAAAGTTGGAGTCGTGGTCTGGAAAATTAAACTATATAGAAACTCAAGAAATAATAATCCCAGAATTTATGCCTTCAGGAGAATATAAAGTTTTTGTCAGCATTACAAATAAGATAAATACGCGAAATCTCTATATAGATGATTTAGTGGTATTGTAATAAATGTATGAAACCCCTAGTTAAATTACAAGCATTTAGTTTAATGTCCAGAATGGTTGCCATGCTTTTAGGCTTGGTTCAAACCTTTGTTATAGTTCGGGTCTTAAGTGTGGAAGAGTGGGGTATTGTGCAATTAGCTGTCTCAATTGGAGGCGCCTTTGGAATTTATCAGCATTTAGGTTTAGCTTCTGGTTCTACAAGAGAAATTTCGGCTACAAAAGACACAAAAGAAATTTTTAAAATATTTTTTACTACAGTTTTTATTAGATACGCGGTAACAATTCCAGTTTTTATTTTCTTGTTTTTCTCCGCGGAGAAAATTGCGGTTGGTCAGTACAATAATTCACTTTTAATTTTGCCCATAAAAATTTACGCCTTAGGTCTCGTTGTTGAAGCAGTGCAAAGCATTTTAAATGCAGTAGTTTCCGGTACGCATAGATTTAAGCAGTTGTTTATATATCAAGCGGGAATAGCGTTGGTAAGTGTTGTTTTGTATGTGCCACTGGTTTATTTTTACAAAATCAATGGATATTTTTATGCTCTATTTGCTTTTGAATTTATAAGCTCCATCGTTATGGGAGTTATTGCATTTAAACCTTATTTGAAGGAATTTTGCCTGCCATCTTTTGCCGATTTAAAGCGTTTATTAAAGAGTTTGCTTTCTATTAGCTTGGCAATTTATGCTGTGAAAATAATTTATACTTGGTGGGAAAAATCAGGGCCTTTGTTGTTGGGCTTGGATTTATCCGCCGAAATGGTGGCGTTCTTTTCGTTTGGGCTTTTGTATGCCAAAAAATTAATGCTCATTTCCGATGCTGTAACAACAGTAAATTTGCCCGTTTTATCTAAAACTTATTCCACAAATTTGGAAGAATTTAAGGCTTTATTTGTGAATAATTTTAATAAATTATATGTTTTTATTCTGGGAGCAGGTTTTTTTGCAATTTTTTGGGCTAGAGAAGTTTTTGCAATTTTAGTGGGAAGTGATAAATATCATCCAGCCTTGCCCCTGGTTTTGCCTTTAATGTTTGCGTTTATTTTTTACTCCTTTATGAACATTATTGAATCCAGTGTAATAATTCCTGCCAAAAAAGTCTTTGCCATGATTTTAAGCTTTGGATTAATGTTGGGAGTTACAGTTGGAGTTTTCTTTTTGAGTCGCGCCCACATGGATCCTTTGATTAGTATGGCTTATTCTGTTGCCCTGGGAAGTTTTTTTGGCCTTCTAGCAATGCTCTTCTTGTCAAAAATCACCTTGGATTTCGGGTTTTTTGAGGGAGGTCATGCTTTATTGCTGGTACAAAGTATTGCTATGTCGTTGCCCTTTATGTTGGAGACTTTATGGATAAAATTAGTGCTTTTCGTAGTCTTTGGTTTCCTGTATTTACAGGCAGTGATGTTGAGCGGTTTTATGACTAAGGATCAGATTGTGGGGTTGGTGAGGAGGGGTTTTGGTTTTTTAAGCTCTTTCAAGCGTTCCAGCTGAGAACCCAGATTACACATTAGGTTGTTTTTCTTCTTGCTTAGGTTACAATATATCTACTTCATTATATGTTTTATAGGAGTAATGTATGGATGAAAAGTCAAAAGCAGAACTTTATGGAAGATTAGTTAATGATGAAAGCCTATCCTCTGGTGGGTATGATTTGGCTAGGAGATATTTAGCCTTTAGGGCGCTTGAGGAACAGAGTGTACAATTTATACATTCTTCGGAGGCTGATTCTCAGGTTAAGCCCATGCATACGGAGGGGTACCGAGTGTATTTGGATGCTCTCAAGAGCGGAGATACTATTGAACCTGATTCACTAGGAGAAGTACAAAGGTATGGTTACGACCTAGCTAGATACATTCTCGATTGTGAGCAGAAAGGTGTTCCAGAAGAAGTAGCTCGAGAATTTATATCTGATGCGGGAGCAGCTCTACCTACAACCAATGTTACTGATGATCGCTCTTTGGATTCGTTTCTTTAGTCTAGTCGTTGAGCTTCTGTTTGTGCATGTACAAATCCCCATCCCCTATATCAAAACCCCTCTTCCTGTAATATTCTCTTGTTCCAATAGCTGAAATAACAGCCAGATTTTCTATCCCATTTTCCCTTGTAATTTCTTCCGCCTTTTCAATCAGCTTTTTTCCCAATCCAAAATGTTGTGCCTTCCCTTCCTCTTCTTTCCCTATACCAACAACGCTCCCATAAACATGCACTTCTCTAATTATTGCTGAATCTTTTAACTCCTCAATAAAATGCCCTTCTCTTTTTTCAGCAAATGGCACAGAAAGCCTCAAGAATCCCGCAATTTTATTTTCTTCCGTTACAAAAGATAAAAAATACTCATTAGAAACCGAAGTTTTATATTCGTCCACTTTTAAAATCAAATCGCTTTCTTCCACTTCATTTTGCCTAATTTCTCGGCACCTAATGCATTCACACTCTTCGCCAATTTCTTCCAGATACCTTTTAACATCTTGCCTCAAATTAGAAACTTTACTTCCGGCTACAATCTCTTGTGAAGGGATGTCGCGAATTACTCTTGTTATCCTGCAAAAAGGTGGAACCATAGTTTTTAGCTTTGCCACAATCTCCACGAGCTTTTCAGTAGAGTAGGGGACATACTCCCCAGATTTATACAATTCCTCTAATTTTGTGTTTGCAATAACCGAAGTTGGGTAAATTTTTAGCTCATCTGGGCAATAATCGGATGACCAAAGCTTTTTAAAATCCTCAATTTCGCCTTCTGGAGTAGCACCGAATAAATTTACCATCCAATGGGCATGAATTTTAAATCCGGAGAGTCTCAAAAGTTCAAAGGCTTTTTTTGTTGTAGAAGCAGTGTGCCCTCGTAAATTTTTTGCCAAAATCTCATCGTCTAAGCTTTGTATCCCAATTTGAATTTTGGTTGCCCCATATCTTCTAAGTTTAACGACCTCTTGTTCTGTAATTAAATCTGGGCGCGTTTCCAAAGAAAGTCCCACGCATTTATGTTCTGCTGTCTCATTTATTTTTTGTTGTTTTGCTAGATCTTCCCAAGAAGTTTCCGCTTCTTCTAAATTTGGACTTTCCTCATCTGGATTATTCATTGCCTCAAAACACCGTTTTATAAACCATCTTTTGTAATTTTCTGGATATACCGACCAAGATCCTCCCAAGACTATTAACTCAACCTTTTCTGTGTTATGCCCAATATGCTGTAGTGACTGGATTCTTTTTGCTGTCTGCATATATGGATCAAAGTCCAAAAAAGCAGCTCTTTGTGCCCCTGGTTCGCTTTGAATATAGCTTTTTGGCATGTTTGGCTCATTTGGGCAATAAATGCATTTACCCGGACACGCCCATGGCTTTGTTAGGACTGTAACTGGTGTCACGCCAGAAAGGGTTCTAATGGGTTTCATACGGATTTTTTGGATTAGGTCTTTTGACTCAGTAGCTTTACCAGCGATTCCTCCTTTGATTTTTCCTTTGGATAAGATGTATCTATAGCCTTTTATTAAGTCATTTTTACTAAACATTTTACTTTTATCTTTAGGATATTTTGCTTGAATGGATCTAAATACAGCCCCATTCCATTCGGGGGTTTTTATTTGGTCGACTGCTTTGAAGATTTCAATTAGTTCCTCTTCGTATTTAGAAGGGTCAAAAGCATATTTT
The DNA here is from genome assembly GCA_964535155.1 of uncultured Candidatus Saccharibacteria bacterium. GTDB lineage: Bacteria > Patescibacteriota > WWE3 > UBA101185 > UBA10185 > JAGPFW01. The sequence goes on along the minus strand of CAZHSR010000003.1, from coordinate 6,270 downwards.
TCAGTTTTATACATACTTTGTCTATTATACCAAGGATAATCCTTTAACAAAATGGGACTTTGAGCTTTATTTACAGGATAAACCTTGAGTTTCGTTAAGGATAATCCTTTGGGCAACTATGCGTTTTAGTTTTAATGACAAGCTGAACTCCAGATTTCTCCAAGGATTATCCTTCAGAATATAGGTTATACTGACACTATGAATGCAAGTCTTATTAAATCCCTTAACGATATAAATAAAGAATTTTATTCCAGAGTTGCACCTCACTTTGATTCCACTAGAGAATACTATTGGGAAGGGTGGAACGGCGTCTTGCCTTTTCTAGACACAGCTTCAGAGGGAATCTCAAACGAGGCTCTAAAAGAAACCCCCAAAGTTTTAGATGTCGGCTGCGGAAACGGAAGATTTGGGCTCTTCTTAAAGGAAAAAATTCCTAATTTTAATCAAGCCAATTACTTTGGCATAGACTTTGATGATTTTCTACTCCAAAAAGCTCAAAAAAACCTTCCCAATTCCGATTTCAAATCCATTGATATTTTAAGCTCAGATCCAAAAAACCCCTTCGAGCAAGAACCTTTCACAAAGGAAAAATTTAACCTTATAGCCCTTTTTGGAGTCCTGCATCACATCCCTTCGTATGAAAAGAGATTAGAACTGTTAAAAATCCTTAAAGCCTTGTTAGCCCCTCAAGGAAAAATAGTCTTCTCCACATGGGAATTTGTAAAAGCCCCAAATTTTCCCAAAAATGTTGCTCCTTGGGAAAGCCAAAATATCAACCTTTCCGAATTAAAAGAATTAGAAGAACACGATTACTTACTAACCTGGTCAAAAGGCGTCGAAGCAATTCGCTATTGTCACTACATCTCCACCGAAGAAGCCACAAAGCTTTGCCAAGACGCCCACCTAGAAATCCTAAAATCCTACACCACTAACACAAAAGGGGACGAGTACAACAGATACTTTATTACTAGTGTATAATTCTTTTGTTATGAATGAGCAGGAAAAAACACTAGAGACTACTACTACAACCAAGAACAAATCTTGGAAAAAGATGGCCCTAAAACTAGGCACCAGCGCCATTTTGTTATTAATAATTTTCACTCGTGTTGACACCGCAGAACTCATAGAAAATATTCGCCTTTTAGATTATAGATACGCCATTTTCGTCCCAATTTTTATCATCATTCATTATTTTATAGGTGGCGTACGCTGGAAAATGCTTTTACTTTCCGAAGATGCCGAAGAAGTTTCCACAAAATACTTAATTAATCTCTACTTTATTGGATCTTTTTTCAACAATTTTATGCCTACAAGTGTTGGTGGAGATGTTTACAAAATGTACCAGCTTGGTCGCAAGATAAAAAATAACGCAGTTGGATTTTCCTCAACTTTTATGGAGCGTTTTACAGGAATGGCTTCTCTAGTTCTTATTTCCTACTTTGGTTTAATTAGAACAATGGACTTTTGGGTAGGAATTTTGCCCCCAGAAATTCAGGCCAACTCTTTATGGGTCTTTTTATTTAAATTTTCCCTTTTCTCAGGATTTTGGATTGCCGCAATAATTGGATTCTTGTCTTTAAATTTACTCGCAAAAAGAATTGGTTTCTTCAGAAAAATTCGTGACTCCCTCCTAGTTTATAAAGACGCAAAAAAAGCTTTATTCATTGCTTTTCTGACCTCTTTCCTAATTCAAGCCGTTTCCATTTTGCCCCAATACTTTGTTTTCTTAGCCCTTGGTCTAGAAGTGCCCTTTACATTTGCCCTCTTCGTTTTACCAGTCATAACTTTTGCAGGATTTTTTATCCCTTCCCTCAACGGATTTGGCGTGCAAGATGCCTTATATATGAGCTTTCTTGGCATGGTCGGAGTTTCAGCTTCCATGGCTTTAAGTGCCTCCATTTTGTATCACTTTTCCAGATTATTGGTTAGCCTCATCGGAGGGGTACTTTATGCTCTTGGAAAAAGCGACTAGTCTTTTTAATCGTTTAATAAACTCTTCTTGGTTTTTGGTTGCACTTTTTGTTGCACTTTTTCTGTTAACGCGCCTTCCCTATTTAGGACAAGATTCAATAAATCCTGATGCAGTAAATTGGCATTATAGATCGGAGCAGTTTATTGACGGTTTAAAGGCTCATCAATGGGAAAGGACTTATCAGTATTATCATCCTGGAGTGACTTTAATGTGGATCATGGGCGTAGCTATAGAGATTGTGCGACAAATTGAGCCTTCTTTGCGGGTTTATAATCAAGAAAATTTTATATTGATGCATACGGTTGCAAAATATGCTGTTGTTTTTGCGCAGTTGATGCTTTCTCTTGGTTTGATTTGGCTCTTTAAGAAGCTCTTTGATTTAAAAAAGGCTGTTTTGTTGGTTGGGTTTTTTAGTTTGGAGCCTTTTTTTATTGGGAATTCTCGCTTGCTTCACATGGATGTTCTGTTGAGCCTTTTTTTGCTGATTTCGCTGGTTTTGGCTTATATTTCGGCTTTTCCTAATGAAAAATTTTCAAGGTGGTATGTTTTTGCTTCTGGCGTTTTCTTGGCATTTTCATTTTTGACTAAAAGTATCTCAATTGGAGGTTTGCCCTTTATATTGGCCTTTTTAGTTTTTTGTTACTTTAACCAACCGAAGGAACTTTTGCGCCAAATTTTCTTTTTCCTGATGGGGTTTTTTCTGGCGGTTTTTGTTTTCTTTCCTGCAACATGGGTGGCTCCTATTGATACAATAACAAAAATTTTTACTGAGGCTGAAAGAATTGGGATTCGCAAGGGGCATGAGCAAATTTACTTTGGCCAAGAGACCATTGATCCGGGTTTAACTTTTTATCCTGTTTTAATTTTTCTAAAAACTTCCCCGATTTTATTTATAGGGCTTCTACTTTTTACAAGGATTATCCTTAGGCACTTGGGGGTTTTTGCCCTAACTGCTGAAAAAAGCCGAGATCTCCCAAGGATAATCCTTAGCAGATTTAATTCTTTGCTCCCCATCAAAGGCAAAAACCCCATGGCCTTAAGGATAATCCTTACCATTTTCTACTTAGGTTACATGGCAACTATGACAATATCTTCCAAAAAAATAGATCGTTACTTAATCCCCATTTTTCCCCTCCTTTGTCTTTTTAGCTTCATTGGTTATGAAAAAACAATTCCTCAAAAATACCAAAAACCCTTTTTAATTCTCTCTACTATGGCTCTATTATCTTTAAATTTTGCATTTCATCCTTATCAATTTACATATTTTACCCCCCTTGTTGGCTCCCCAGAAAATGCCCATTATATTGTGGCTCAAAAGCCTTTCGGTATAGGAATTCCCAACCTAAAAAACCAAATTCTTTCCAAATATGGAACCTATGAGGAATCCACAGAATCCCCCAAATTAGGCTTTTATGACACAAAGCCCATGTCAAGAATCTACAAATCCTCTCACATTTTTGACATCCGCGAATTTGGACCTTCCAATTATGATATTGTTGTATTAGGTCCAAATGAAAAAGTGCCTGATGAACTCAATGACCAGTTTGACCTCGATTTTACAATGAAAATAAACGGATTAAATTATTGGAGAGTATATGTTAAAAATCGCCTTTAGCTATCTTAAGCAGAACAAGTTAATAGTTAGCATAATCTTTCTAGCCCTTTTTCTCCGCCTCTTTGGTATCACACATGGATTTCCCTATATCTTCCACCCAGATGAGCCTACAATCGTAAGATCCGCCTTAGGTGTTAGATTTTTCCCTAATCCAAAGCATTTTGACTGGCCCCATTTATATATTTATCTAAACTACTTTGTATATATGAGCTTTGCAGCCTTTAGAGAGGGCTTAGAAATCATAAGTTTAAAATCCTTTGCCTCCGCCATTTTCCCCATAATTTGGGACGATACCCTAGTTTTTTATTTAATCACTCGAATTTTTACTGCCACACTTGGCGCTTTAACTGCTTTGCCCGTGTATTTAGCAGGTAAGAAACTTTTTAATGAACGCATTGCACTATTAGGTGCATTATCAATGACACTTCTCCCTTTTAGTGTGCATCATTCTCACTACAGCCTTACAGATGCGCCAATGACCTTTCTAGTAGCCTGGGTTTTATATTTTTCGGCCTGCATCTTAACCGATTTTTCCTTAAAAAACTTTATAAAAGCTGGATTTTTTGTTGGTTTGGCAGCTTCTACAAAATATAATGGAGGTCTTTCGGCCCTTTTAGTTGCAGTGGCATTTTTTGTTTACTTTCTTGGAAAAAACCCCCCATTTCCACAAATTATTAAAAATAGCTACAAACCTATCACAAGCGCCATTTTTGCCCTAATAGGTTTCCTTTTGGGCACACCCTTTGCCCTGTTAGACTACAAAACCTTTAGTCGCACCGATGGTCCCAAAGGCGCCTATTGGCAGTTTACAAATGTTGGTAGTAGATCCTTTTCCAGTCAAGTTTCTCAATTTTTCTCTGCTTTTTTGGACAAATTCCCTTCGGATTGGAGTTTTGTTTTTGTAATCCTATTTGTTTTCGGACTGGTCTTATTTATCCACAAAATCCTTTCCAAAAAAATATCCATTTTTCAAATACAAGCCTTAACCCTCCTTTATCCACCAGCTCTAGCTTTTCTTTTTTATGTTTCAGGATTTTCTAAAAACCGCAGCCATTATTATATGATGGCATACCCTTTAATTGCTCTTTCCATCGGATGGGTGGCAGCAGAAATTACCAAAAGCCTTTCCAAAAAAGCTTACCTATTTGTTTTAACCTTAATTTTTATTGTTCCCCTTGGAATGTCCCTCAAAAATTCTATTGCTTTTGCAAGAACGGATACCAGGATATTGGCTTTGCAATGGTATCAGGATAATCTCTCAATTCTTGAGCAAAAAACTTACAAAATTTATTATGACGGTTCTGACCTTGACTTGACCTTGCCTCCTTTAGCAAAAAAGCTTCCAGAAAAAACAAGCAAGTTTGAGTACCCCTTTGTCCTATTTTCCTTTTGTGACAAAGTAAAAATTCAAAATACCCCAGATTTTATTATTTCCAATTTTCTAAGAAGAGGTGACCCAATTTGTATTTATAAAATTCCTTCTCAGGATGATTTGCAAAAGTAAAGTAATGCCAAAATTTGCTAAGTTCTTTAGAGAGAACCAATTGGTCCTACTGCTAATTTTTTTCTTTATTCTTACCCGCTTGCCTTATTTAGGCCAAGAAATTTTTAATACCGATGTGTGGAAATGGAAAGCACGCACCTATGATTTTGGTCAAGGAGTTTTCACTTTGGATTTTGAGAAAACCATTCAAAAATATCACCCTGGTGTAACTTTAATGTGGGTAGGAGTTTGGTCAGTAAAAGCTTACAACGGCTTCTATGAGGTTTTTTTAGGGCACGCACCTTTGGATAATTCTGTTTCCACAATCTTTGAACTTCACTTTGTTCAAAAGCTTTTCCTGGTTGTCACAATAGCAACAGCTTTAGGCTTTACACTTCATGTTTTAAAGGAGCATTTTGGCAAGCGATTTAGCTTATTTTTTGCCCTTTTGTTATTCTTTGAGCCTTTTTATTACGCTTTAACACGGGTTTTCCATCTGGAAGGGCTAATGTCCACCTTAATGTTGGCTTCCTTTTTATGGTATTACCATTTTCTGCAAGACAAAAAGTTTTCTCGTTTAGCAATTTCTGCGGTTTTTGCAGGCCTAGCATTCCTAACTAAAACTTCTGCGATTTATATGCTTCCCTTTGTGGCTCTGTTAACCATTATTGATTATTTTTTCCAACCAAAGCCCCCTCAGAAAAATTTCTTTTCACTTACAAAATGGCTCCTAGTCTTTTTGGCAACATTTATCATTTTCTGGCCAGCAATGTGGACAATGCCCTTAAAGGCTTTGTCAGAGCTTTATCGAGGGGTTTCTTCCATTGGAGTTGATCTTGGGCATGAACAATTTTACTATAATAAATTTACAATGGATCCAGGTCCCTCTTATTATTTTGTTGTTTTAGCTCTGCGTTCTTCGCCATTTTTGCTTTTAGGCACGCTAGGAAGTTTTTTTACTTTAAAATCGTATAATTCCAAAGAGAGAAAATTCTTTTTATATGCATTTCTCTTCAGCTTTTTTTACTTTATTCAAATTACACTTCCTTCCAAAAAATTAGACCGATATATTTTACCTTCCCTTTTGGGTCTAGCTTTGCTTTCAACATATTTTTATTTATCCCTTTTTGCAAAGTTAGGTAAAAAGTGGGGGAGCGCCTTAATCCTTTCAATGGCGTTGTTTTCTGCTTTCACAATATT
>CAZHSR010000002.1:20522-39698 GCA_964535155.1 uncultured Candidatus Saccharibacteria bacterium | reverse complement strand
AAAGGTTGAGATAATATGACAAAGTCTGCATCCACTACTTCCTTTTGAAACCAATCAAAATCGGCTTCAGGTATGGGAGAAAAATTGGCACTGTTATTAAAAAGCAAAAACTTATGTCCGTTTTCTTCATATATATGGTTATATTCTCCTAAAACTTCTTCAAAAAAAGTTAAGCCTAAATCATCTCCATCCGCAACGGAAGCTGCCAAATCGTGATCACCTGGTATGACATATATCTCCAAATTGCTCGCATCCAAAACAGCCTTGCCCTCTAACAATTCCTCCCTGCTACCCCATCGAGTTAAATCTCCAAGGAAAAAGGCGACATCCACAGTCAAATCTTCCATTCTATTAAGGGCTTTCTCCAAATTTTTCCAGTCACCTTCTGAGTCAGAAAAAAGTCCTACTTTTACAACTATTTTCCTAGATTTATCCATAGAAACTTCAGCTAAATCGGCACGGTCTTCCTCTGGAATCTTAACTTGGACCTTGTTCAATAAATCTAAAGCACCAGAAAACGGAATATTTTTTACCTGGCTAAAATTGACATACTTTAAACCCAAAAACAAAAGCAGTAACAAAGCAGATAATATTAAAACGGAAAAAATACCTCTAATTAATTTAGCTAACATCTTATAAATCCTACCAACATTCTATAAATCTTGTCAGCATTTTACATTCTTTCTACTGCACTAATACCCAACAGATTCAATCCATTATGTAAAATAACCAAGAAAGCCTTAGTTAAGTAAATTCGGGCATGCCCAGTACTGGAATCATCCAAAATCTGTGACGAGGCATAAAAAGTGTTGAATTTACTTGCCAAGTCATGTAAATAGGTACAAATATGACTAGGTAATCGTTCCTCCGCCGACTTTAGCACTACCTCATTGAAGTGTGCCATGTACTTAATTAAGGCTAGTTCTTCAGCAGAAAAAGCCTGTATGTCATCCAAAGAAATTTCTCCCACCACAATTCCCATTTTTGAAGCCTTTTCTAAAACCGAAAAAGCGCGCACATAAGAGTACAACAAATAAGGGCCAGTATCCCCCTGCAGTTGCAACGAATTCTCCCTGTCATATGTTATATCCTTCCCCAACTGTTGTCGCAGTATGGCATACTTTAGAGCAGCTACCGCAATTTTCTGGGAAATTCCCAGCTTCTCCTCCTCACCCCCAACCGAAGAGTTTTCGCCCATTTTGTCATACGCCGAATTGGAAAGTTGAGACAACAACTCATCCACTGAAACCACATCTCCAGTCCTAGATGACATCTTTCCTGTGGTCAAATTTAACATTCCATGAGCCACATGATGAGTTTTTTCTGCCAAGTCTGGATTTATTAACTCCAAAGCTTTAAAAACTACTTCAAAATAAGCACTCTGTTCGGAAGCAGTAACAATATAAGAATCAGTGTAGTCATAATCTTTCTGTTTTAAAAAAGGCAAGCCAAGATCCTTGGCTTCATAAGTGGGCAAGCCCTTGGAATTTATAAAAACTCGTGTATGTAGCCCATAAGGTTCCCCTTTAAAAACTACTGCGCCGTTGTCCTTCTCAAACACACTTTGTCCTACTTTTGAGGCCGCGGGAGTAGAAGATAAATTTAAAAACTCACTCACCAACTTGTATCCAAATTCCCCGGCTATACTTTCAAAGTAATAATAATCAAACTTTGTGCCCAAAATTTTATATATAGACTCAAAATATTCCAAACTCCAAGCACGCCCTGTGGCATACAATGTGTAAATTTCCTCATATTTCAAGTTCGATTCTAGTGCGGATTCACCCCCCAACAACTCCTTAAAATTAATCTCCGAATCCCAATTAAACTCCGTTTTCAACATCTCTTGAGATGCCACATAAATCAAAGCATTTATTTTCTGAATCAAGGGAATATTTTTCTCATCTTCATATGAAATTGCACCCAATGTGTAACATTTACCTAAAAATTCTATCCTTTCATCCAATGGAAGGGTGGACAGGGTCTCCAAACTCATCCGAGGAGTGTCCGCAGTATCTTCCCCCAAATCCAAACTTAAAATCATCCCATAAATCGCCTTTGCCACATGCATACCCACATCACCCTGATAACTTGCTCTTTTTACATCTGCTCCACAAAACTCAAAAATCCTAGATAGGGATTCACCGACTGCATTTGGCATCAAATGTCCAATATGGAAAATTTTAAACGGATTTGGGTCGGTGTATTCAATCATGATTCTTTTTCCAGCTAAAAATGAGTTTTTTAGGTTTAAATCACTTATCCTATATACACTGGAACTTGGGACTAAAATATTGAGTAAATTGTTTAACCATGTGGAAGAGATTTTAAAGTTAATATAACCAGGAAGAGCTACTGAAACGCTGTCCAAAATGTCATAGTTTTTGTCTTTTTCAATATATTCATTTATCCTATATTGTAGTTTATTAGCAATCTCTAAGGGACTCTGCTTAAGCTTTCCTGCCAACTGCATGCCTATATTAGAGGTATAATCCCCCCATTGAGTATCTGTTGGAACAGTAACTAAAACTGGAATTTCTCCAAGAATCCCCTCACCAAACTCACTGGAAATTGCCTTTACCAAAAGGTTTTGGATCTTTCCAGTCAAATCCCAATCAAATACTTCCCCATTTACTCCAACAACTTGCCCACCTTTTCCACTTAAAGCACTTTCCTCTATTTTTTTATCTAATTTCTTGCCCATACTACAAAGAATTGTACCTTATTTTTATTGTCCCCTCTACATCAGTGCGACCGTACTTTACGCCTCTATTATCAAGCCATTCAATCACCTCTTCATGAGGATGTCCAAATTTGTTATCCTCCCCAACCGAAATTACGGAAAATAGGGGATTAAGATTTTGCCAAAACTCTGTATTAAAGCCGTTTTTAGCGCCATGATGGGAAAGTTTGTATACCTCTAAAAGCCCATTTAAAAAGTGAAATTCACCAGATACCAAATTAATCTTGGTTAAAACCTCCTGCTCAGCATCTCCTGTTAATAAAAACTCAAAATCCCCTGAATCAAAAAACATTACGGTAGAGACATTGTTAATATTAGAAATGCTTTTGCCAATGTATTCTTCGGGAGGCCAAACTCCATAAAACTTGATTTTCCCTGATTTGTCGGGGATATAAACATCTCCAGATCCAAAAAAAGAAAATCCCATCGATGAGACCTTTTCCTCCCATTCTTCAAATAAACCGCTTTCATACAGGGCAGAAGTGTAAAAAACTCTGCCCACCTGACAATTCTCCAAAACGCGATTTAACCCTTCCAAATGGTCCGCGTGAGGATGTGTGAGGAAAATTGCGTCTAATTTGCAGTCGTTTAAAGGAAAATAAGAATTAAGCCTTTGCGAAACTGTAAATCCAGCACCACCATCCACCAAAATCTTTTTCTTTTCAGGTGTAGTGATCAAAATGGCGTCTCCTTGGCCAACATCCAAAAAAACTATTTCTGGGATAAACCGCAACTGACCATTGAAATAAAAAATAATCTTTAAAATTGCGTAAGAAATAAACAGGGTGAAGTGATTTTTCATAAATAAAATGCAAATTTAAAAACTTTTTCTTGGGTTTTTTAATAATTTGGTTTCACCTGATGAGAGGTCGTTATATCTGGCGATTTCTTAATGATTTGCGGAAAAGCCGATGCTAAGGCAAATTCCAAATTTCTCTTTTTTCGTTCTCGCCAAATCAAAAAACTCACTAAAAATAAATAATAAAAACCCAAATACCTTACCGAAATTGTATATTCCAACTGGGCTATCCCCCACTTTGCAGACAAGTCGGAAAAAAATTGAATAATATTTACAAATAAATCCAGTGGAATGTACACCACAAAAGCAAAAACTCGCGCAACTACATCCCCTAGGAAAAAGGTCCCTAAAAAAAGCCCGCCTAAAATGGTGCCAATTGACACAGTCCATAAAACAAAAGTATTTACTATTACTGCAATCAAACTTACTCGCCCGAAATAGTATGACAAAATAGGCCAAACCAAGATTTGCGCGGCCACCGTAGTTATAAAATCCTCCCTAAAAAGCGAGGGGATGTATTTGGCAAAAATTGCCCATTTTTCCACTATTTCTGTGAAAAGTAAAAGGCTTAGCGTAGCCGAAAGGCTTAACTGAAAACTTAAACTAAACAAGTAAGCAGGTTGCCACAAAACCATGACTAACGCTGAAATAAAGACCAATTTTAAAGCAGGAAAAGACCTTCCATAATGTTTGCCTAAATATGCCAAACTTCCCATCACCCAAGAACGCACAACTGGAGGCTCAAATCCAGAGAGACCCGCATACAACAAAGCCACAATAAGCCCAATTCCCAACTTTGTGCGATCATAAAACGATCCCAAAGCCTTCCAAACCAAGGAATAAACCAAGCTGATGTTAAAACCAGAGACCACAACCACATGAATTGTCCCCGTATCTACAAGCGCGGTTTTAAAAAATGGGAGCTTTGAAAAATAATCAAGCCCTACAACCATTCCTAACAAAAGTTCTGAGTGAGGACTGGGCAAATACTCCCTTGCATGGCCTGTGGCAGATTTACGGACCTTTTCTAAAACTGGGTCAATTTTTTGCAGAAGACTTGGGGTTTCTAAAATGTGTTCTTTTTGAAAACATGCGGAGAGATCCTTGTCACAATAAGTAGAAACCCTTTTAAAAGTAAAGAGCACCAACAAAATTAGGAAAAAATAAGGCTTAATTTTCTTCATAGAGCCTCAAAAAGTGACAAGTTCCCGAATTGCCTCAATTACGCTGTCATAAATTCCAGTCTTCTCCTTTAAATCCGCCAAATCTGCATAAGGCCTAAAATCTATGATTTTCTTGGCAGTCACCTCCCCTACTTTTGGCAAGGTCTCTAAATCCGATTGAGTTGCCGAATTTAGGTTTATTAGGTCACCAGTCCCTTCCGAAGGGGTGCCACCCTCCCCCGAAGAACCTCCCCCCGAGTTACCAGAGCCACCCCCAGACCCCCCAGAACCTTCCGCAACGCCACTATTACTTGGAACAGATGATTCCAAAGCCAGCTCCTTTAACTCATATTCTGGAAAAGACGAAACCACTTCCCACTCAAAAGGCACATAAACTTTTTGTTGATCTTTTAATAGGGAAGCCAAATTTAGATTGCGGGAAAGCCATTTCTGGGACACTTCTGTAGTAACTCCTCCTGAAAAATTGATTAGATCCGCAAGTCTAGCGCCATTTTCCAGTGTAAAAACCCCCGGCCTTTCCACAGCACCAGAAATATCCACAATAATTTCCAAGGTATTATCCACAGAAGTTTCCAAGACCTCCTCCAAGTTATCCCCAGAGAGCACTTCCCTATTGTAAAAGTACATATATGTAAAAATTCCCCCTATTAAAGCAAATAAACAGCATGTAAAATACAAATTTTTATTAAGAATTTCTTGCATGGATTTGTTTTATTCCATTTTGAAGAATTTGAAAAGATAGGAATGTCTATTTTAAATAGAATTTTGGTTTTAAAGTATCTTATAGTTTCTCCAAGTGGAAGGATTTACCGCACATTTCCCGCAGATTCCACAAATGCAAGGAAAAACACCCAAGTTATCCACAATCATGTTCAAAACCCTCCGAAAATACAGCAATTCCCGCACTTTCCCCGCACAAGAAAGAAACAAAATAAGGGCTTGGCTCCACACAGCAAAAAACTCCTGTGCAAAACCAAGCCCTTATTTAATAAGAAATTATTCGTTCATTGCCGCTTCTAGAATTTCCTTAAAAGCAGGGTTCTTGCTTATATCCTTTATCAATGAGACAAATTTCTTCTCATTTAAACGATAAAAGACCTGACGACCTTTTTTATCGTTCTGCAAGAATCCCAAATCGGCTAAGACACGCAAGTGGTGAGAGGCTAGATTCTCCTCTACCTTGAGATTCTCTGCCACATCAGTGACATTGCGCTGTCCTTCGCTGAGGAATTCCAAAATTTTTAATCGGTTGTTATCCGAAAAGGCTTTTGAAACTTTTGTAATTGATACCATGTCTGAATGATACAACAATTATTATATAAACTTCAACTAATTTGTGTTGTAGCTTTTAAAGCGCGTTAGAATTCCCTTTTTCTGTGCTGTAACGCCTCTGCCAAATGCCTTACCAGAATTTTGGCTTCTCCTTCAAGGTCAGCAATAGTCCTACTTATTTTAATTGTTTTAAAATAAGCCCTAGCCGAAAGTGTGTAGCAAGAAACCGCTTTGTTTAAAAATTGCTGTTCCTCCCTTCCCAAAGAGCAAAAATCTAAAATGTGAGAATTGTTCATTTCGGCATTGCAAAAGATTCCGCTGTCTTTAAAGCGCGAAAACTGAATTTCCCTTGCATTACAAACCCTTTTTCTTATCTCAGCAGATGTTTCCAGTTTTTCAGCACTCTTCCCCACCGAAAAATCCTTTTCCTCAACAGGATTTAAAGTTGTAAACAAATCTATTCTGTCTAAAATTGGACCAGAAAGCTTTTTTCTATATTTTCTAACTTGACCAGGCGTACAAGTACATTCCTTTTGGGAAGAGCCAAAAAACCCACAAGGGCAAGGGTTGCAAGCTACTAGTAAAATGAATCGGCAGGGAAAGTTAAAAGTTCCCCCGCTTCTGGAAACTGATATAAAGCCCGATTCTAAGGGTTGCCGTAACATTTCCAGAATTGAAGACGGAAATTCCGCAAATTCATCCATAAATAAAACGCCTCTGTGTGCCAAACTTATCTCGCCTGGCTTTGGTAAAACTCCCCCTCCCACCATTCCAACATATGAAATACTATGATGAGGTGACCTAAAAGGCCTTGTTGTAACTAAAGATCCATTTGGTGGAATATGCCCTCCAGCAGAATAAATTTTTGTCACTTCTAGGGATTCTTGTTGTGACAGAGGGGGCAAAATGGAGCAAAAGGCTTGTGATAAAAGCGTTTTCCCAACCCCTGGAGGACCCAACATTAAAAAGTTATGACCTCCTGCTGCTGCTATTTCAAGGCTTCTTTTTGCGGATTCTTGACCTAAGATGTGTGAGAAATCTGTTTGATTTTGCACTTCCCCATTTGGACTAACAATACACTCCATTCCCTCGGTAGATTTTATAGACTTTCCACCCATCAAGTGATTGTATAAATCCAAAAGATTCCTTACAGGAAAAACCTTTAACCCTGGAATAGCCGAAACCTCATTTGCATTTGGCTCAGGGACATAAATTGAATCGTAGCCATTTTCCTTTGCATACAAACCCAACAAAAACGCTCCTTTTGTATGTCTAAGGCTTCCATCCAATGACACTTCTCCAAAAAAGAGACTCTTACTTGGAGGATTTATATTATTACTGAGGCACATAATTCCCATTGCAATAGGAAGATCGTAAAAAGAGCCTGCCTTGGGAAGATCCGCAGGTGCAAGATTTACAGTTATTTTTTTACTGTAGGGAAAGTCAATTTTCAGGTTTATTAATGCCGTCTTAATCCGATGTCTGCTTTCGTCAACCGTTTTACTAGGCAAACCAATTATGTCGAAACCGGGCAATCCTCTACTGGCAATGTTCACCTCCACAATAATGTGCTGTGCCTCTAACCCATAAGGAGTGGCAGAATTTATTTTAACTAACATAATATCTTCCTCCCGATTCTTTAACTAAATCTTGAATGCTTAAAGAAGTTAGAATTACCATTATCTGTGGAATGCTTAAATTTGTCTTTTCATGTAGTTCATTTATAAAGAGATTTTCACGGGAAAGAATTTCTAAAATAATCTCCTCGTCTTGGCTCAGGTTTTTTCCTCTAGCAAAAGGAAGTATAGTATCTTCTGTACTGTTGGCACTCTCATTGATGAGTGATTTAATCCCCTCTTCATTTGAACTAAAATATAAGTTCCCTATCTCACAATCAGAAGTGGCAAGAGTAGCACCCCCAAAGTAGAGTTGCCAGTTTCCTTTTATAGAGGGATTCAAAACATCACCTGGTACTGTAAAAACTTGTCTTCCTAACTTCTTTGCTATTCCTGCAGTAATTAAAGATCCGCTCTTTTCTCCCGCCTCTACAACCAATGTGGCTTTACTTAAACCTGCTACTATCCTATTTCTCCTAGGAAAAGTCCAATTCTTAGGCTCAATCCCTTCGGGATACTCTGAGATAACAAGTCCCCCATTCTCAAGAATCTCACTATATAAAGTCTCTTGAAAATCAGGACAAATAGTATCAATACCACAAGGCATAACGGCAATGGTTTTTCCTCCTACCAATAATGCCTCTCTATGAGCTTGGGCATCAATCCCATACATAAAGCCAGAAACAATAGTTATCCCTTGCCTTGCCAATGTAGAAACTAAAAAATGAGTAACTCTTTTACCATAATCGGTCATTTTTCTACTACCTACAACCGCCAGACAATTTTTAAATATACTAGGGTCAAAATTACCTTTTATATATAACTTTTTAGGGGCATCAGAAAGCTCCTTTAGTAAGTGCGGATAATAAGGAGAATCAAGTTTTACCACAGTAAGAGGATAAGTAGATAAATCCTTTTTTAAATTAAACATAAAAATATGATAAAAGAATTGCTGAAAATTGGAATAATGAATATTCTATTTTAAATAGAATTTTGCATGTATAATTTAACTATGGTCCATAGAGTAACAGACAAAAATCACCAAGAAAATGCTTTAGAGAAGCTAATCACAACCGAAGAGCTTATAGAAAAAGCAAAAGAGTCTGGCGTAAATTTTGGACATGGGGAACCCTATAATCGCCTTAGGTACTACACAAAAATGGGATGGATTCCTCACATGATAAGAAAAGGCAAAGATGTTAAGGGACATTATCCTGAGTGGGTAATAAATAGACTCAAAACAATAGAAGACCTTAGAAAACAAAAGCTTTCCAAGGAACAAATCACTCTGGAAATTCAAAAAACAGAAAAAATGGATATTTTTAAAAGCAAATTCTTAAACAAGAAAAACTTACAACTAATTGGTTTAATTTCTCTGGGACTAACCATTTTACTTCTAATTTCAAATGAAATAGGTATTCTTAAAATTGGAAAGAATAGACAAGACCTAATCCCCCTACCACAACAAATAACCAGAGTTTTCCCATAATGGGAAAATCATCTATTGACATATTTTTAAAATTCTGCATACTATTTTTATGCCCAAAAATAATGAATTTAATCCAGCAATAAAAGCCATTCTGTATTTTATGGCTTTCCTAGTACCAATTTTTTTCCTGCCAATAACACTAGAACCCTTTGAGTTCAACAAAATGTATCTCATAACAGGTCTAACAGGGGTAATTTTAGTCTTATGGGCAATTCAAGTGTTTACACAAAAGGAATTGCAAATAGCAAAAACCAAACTGTTAGTACCCGGACTACTGCTTATCTCTTCCGTATTGGCATCAACCATCTTTTCCATTGATAAAACCTCCAGCATATTTGGCGCCTCTGGCAGATGGTATCCTAGTTTGGCATCCTTTTTAACACTAGGAGTACTTTATATAATAATAAGTACTTTTATAACCCAAAAAGGAGAAATTAAAAACTTACTACTTTCACTATTTTCTGGAGTAACAGTCTCTACAATAGTTGCAACAGCAAGCTTTTTTGGACTGCTCTTCATAGAAGGGACAGATAAAAACTTTAACCCCACAGGTTCACTATTAACCCTAGGAATTCTGGCAGTTTTGGCAATTATTTTCACCTTATATACACAACTAACTCAACAGATATTGCCCATAAAAGTAGTCACTGCTCTAGCTTTTATACCCAACTTCTTTTATGTAATGGCTTATGACAATACAAAAGTATGGATTTTATTAGGGCTAGGAATTTTTGGCATAGGTGCTTCACTTGGAATAGACTCCTTAAAAACATACAGACTAAATACCTTAATCATGGGAATTTTGGCTACTCTAATTTTAGGGCTATCAATAGTTCCTATGACAAACAATGTAATAATGAAGCACACCTACCCAAAGGAAATTCAATTGCCTTTCAAGGAATCTTGGAATATAGCCATTTCCACTATGAGAGACTTCCCTCTTGCAGGAACAGGCCCTTCCACTTTTTACTTGAATTACCCAAGATACAAGTCTTTAGCAATGAATCAAACCGAAAATTGGGATTTGCGATTTGACAAACCTCATAACGAGGCTTTGCTAACCGTTAGCTCTCTAGGAATCTTAGGAATTCTAGCAAGCGGGTACTTTGTAGTTTGCATACTTAAAGCCTTAGGAAGAACTAACAAAAATGAAAAAATGGATCAATTAGTGACATTGCTTACAGCAGTAATATTTTTGACCATGTTCCTTACGCATGAAACCGTTAGTATAGGATTTGTTTTTACGGTTTTATTGGGGATACTTGGGGCTATAGAAAATACAAGAAACCCAGGGTTCTTGACCTTCCGTTCAGGGAGGACCTCTGAAGTAACAGCTTTAACACCAAATGAAAACGAAGGCTTTTTAACAGCAGTTCTAGCCCTTCCCCTTTTGGCACTAGCAGGCTTGGCATTTATAACTATTTATAAGGTATATCCTTCCGAATATTACATGCAACAAGCAGTAAGTGCTTTAACAGTGGACGCTGGAAAAAGTTACGAATTACAGACAAAAGCAATTAAGCTAAATCCCCGTAGGAGCAACTACTACAATACATTTGCGCAGACTAACCTTGCAATTGCTATAAACCTTTCAAGTCAAGGAGAAGAATTAACCGAAGAAGAGACTCAAACTCTACAAAACTTGGTAGCAACTGCAATTAACGCTTCAAAGGCCTCAACAGAGTCTATAAACCCCTTAAATCCAGTGAACTGGGAAGTGCAAGCAGGGATATACAGAGCCATTAGAGAAGCCACTCAAGATGCGGATCAATGGGCAATAAGAGCCTTAGAGGCTGCAATTCAACTGGATCCTGCCAACCCTCGATTGAGACTAGAGCTAGGAGGAACTTATTATGCCATGGAAGATTATGCAAACGCCGCTTCCCTATTTAGACAGGCCATAAACCTAAAAGCTGATTATGCAAATGCTTATTACAATTTTGCACAAGCAGCTAAAAACTTGGAGGATTTTGCAAGTGCTAAAAGAGCCTTGGAGTTGACTTTAAGCATTATAGACAGAGAATCCGAGGATGCTGACAAAGTACGACAAGAGATTGAGGAGTTGAATGAAAAACTAGCTTCCCTTGGAGAGGCAGCGCAAAAGCCCACAGTGGAAGAGTTAGCAAATCAGGCTGAAATTGCGGAGAAGGAAGAAAGTGGACAGTTGCCAGTACAGGAGCCTTTAATGGTGGAGGGTGAGAGGGAGGATTTTGTAGAGCCTTTACCAGAGGAAAATCTTGAGGAGGGTGAGTTTGAAGGTCAACCAGAAGGACAGATAGAGGGTGAGGAAGTGTTGATGGAAGAGGGTTTGGAGTAAGAATCAGCGGTTCAATGGAAGTGGGGCTGTATAAAGTGCAGCCCCTTTCAGGAAGTTTTTAAAACAAAGGCAATGGAAACGCTGACAGACCATCGCTCCCCTCCCCGTCAGCATCCTTCCCTTCCCTAGAAAAATCCCTTGTTAAATTTAGAAATCCATGCAAAACCCTGACATCCTTATACAACAACCTAAAAGCATTTACGGAAGACGAATTAAAATCATTGTTTTTTAAAGACAACTTACATTCAACCCCCAGCTTATTCCCAGAACCAAAATCCAAAACAAAATCCAGCTCTTCCTTCTTTTTAGTACGCCAAAAATTAAACGGCACTTCCCTTTTCATAAGCTCCATTGCAAAAGCATTTTCTAACAAAGCACCAGAATCCACTCGCTCTGTCAAAGAACGAAAGTCATTTACAATGTAATTTCGCAAACCCGTGTCACAAAAGTACATTTTTGGATTCTTAACAAGCTCCACTCCCCTATTTTTGTAAAAAGGGCGTACCTGATTACAAATATAAGTTTTTTCCAAAAAATTTAAATAACTTTTAACAGTAGGATAACTTAAACCAGAAACTTCAGATAAATCCTGATAATCAAGCAAATTCCCTACCAACAGTCCCATCTTTTTTACAAGGGCTCCCAATTTGTAATCGTCAATAAGCCCCAAAATGTCCCGCACTTCCCTTAGGAAAAAGGTATTGTATATGTTTTTTAAAACCATCTGCTTTTCTTCTACATTTTTGGAAGTAACCACCCGAGGATAGCCTCCATATACAGCATATTCGTTGTACAGCGTGTTTAGGCGCTTTAATAAATTGGGAGATGTTTTGCTAGGTTTATACAGAAATTTTGGATCTTCAATTAAGCATCGATTTTTCAAATAATAAGTATGTAATATAGTATCTTTATATGACAAGAACTCCTCAAACGAAAGGGGCATTAGATTAAAAACAAACACTCTTCCAACAAGGTATTTTAAGGCTTTTATAGTCAATTCTGGTGCAGAAGAACCCGAGATAATCAGCTTTGTGGTATTACTGTCATAAATATACTTTAGGCTCTTTCCCCCTTCACTTGCGTACTGAAACTCGTCAATGAAGACATAATCATTGGGTTTAATATATGTGGCAATAAAAACTTCCAGTTCCTGCTCAAATAAATCTAGAATTTTTTTGTCCTCAAACGAAAGGATGATTGCCTTTTTCTTTTTGGTTACAAGATCCTGATGCATCTTCTGCAGAAGTGTGGTTTTCCCACACTGCCGTGGTCCAACAATGGCTAATATTTCTTTTTTTGAGAGATTTTTAAAAACGGTCTCTTCTAAATTCCTTGTTATATACATATAAAGTCTTGGTTGGTACTAAAATTAAAGGGGTCTTTAATTTTGGTACTAACATTGTAACAGATTTTTAAACCTTTTTCCTAGATTTTTTCATATTTTTGAGACCTAATGGATGGGTTTTGTTGTATAATGCGCTATATCCAATTAGTCTTGGATTAAGGCTTGGGCCGTTAGCTCAGTTGGCTAGAGCACTACGCTGGCAGCGTAGGGGTCGGGGGTTCAAATCCCCCACGGTCCACCAAAGTTTGCTAACGCAAACTTTGGTGGCTCAGGTAAATGCGACTGAATAGGAGCATTTAGCTGTGCTGTCAACAGTGGCGAAGCCACTTTGACAATTGGGTTGAACAAAGTTCAACACTGCTTCAAAAGTTGTAAAACAACTTTTGAAAGAAAGAGCACAGCTCTTTGACGCCTAATCTTTGAAAGAGAATTGCAAACCAAAAACCCCACATTGCCACATTTCATAAAATGGTCTATAATAACCACTATATGAACTACATTAAACTAAAGGCCACCTTACAAGAAAAAAACCTAAGCACCTTCTCCAAATTTACACTAATGACAGCATTAAACATCTCAGAAGAGGCTGCAATATCCCTTTTAAAGAGGTACAAAAAGAAAGGATACATAAAAAGCCCCAAAAGAAATATCTACTTCCTTGCAGACAATCCCCCATCCACCTTTTCCCTTGCATACAAAATATATGCACCCTCTTATATTAGTTTTGAAACAGCATTATCCTTATACGGAATCATACCCGAAGTAACTTACAGCGTACTTAGTGCCACAACTAAAGCCACAAGGGACTTCCCTTTTGATGATACTTCCTTTAAATACTTAAAAATAAAAACGGAAGCTTTTACCGGATACATCAAAAAAGACGAGTATTTTATTGCCACTCCTGAAAAAGCCCTGGTAGATTATTTATATATCAGTGCTATTAAAGGAAAAAATATCAATCAGAGGATGGATTTAACGGGTTTAGACACACAGAAGATAGTACAATTGTCATCCTTGTTTAAAAACGCAAGACTAAATAAGATGATCCAAAAATTTGTTAAAACAAACAATTGATGTCTTAGAAAAGAACAGGATTAATTTTAAAAAGGAACTCGAATTCTTTTTACCTAAAAGCATTCACAATATATGCTCCGATTTTACTAATATTTATACTCAAGAGGTCAAAAGGCAAATATCTAATTGACAGTTAGATACTTAGCATATTTCGCCAATATATCTAATTCACAGTTATATATTTATAAGTTTTACAGGAAATTCGGTAGAAAAGCTGGATGTGGGGGCGGCAAATCAGGTTTTGCTGACTCTTTATAATGAGTCTAAACAAATGGATGGGCGGATTGTGGATTTGATGGGGTTTTTGGAGGGAGGGGTGGTTTAAGGGTTTGGGGCTTTGGGGGGATAAGGGATTTAGGGGGAATAAAGGGTTTGGGTAATAATAGCCTGGAGTAATAAAGGCTTGGCAAAAAAATACCTTGCTCCGCAACCACTAGAATTAGCTGGTTTTGGAACAAGGTATGAACGCCATGCTATTTCCGCAAGCTTCTCTGAAAATCTCTTACCTTCTTTTCGTTCTCCCAAAAATCCGGATTACCCAGAATTTTGGCAAAAAGATAAAAGGCCGTCCAGATCCATATAGGGACAAGAATTGCCCATGCAATAATCCAAGCCAACCCAAGGATCTGCAAAACTCCAAAAATCGTTGCCACTACAAAGAAAAAGAGGAAGAAGGCGAAACGATTTTGGGCAGTCCCCAAGGATTTCCAGAAAGCTTGGCAAACAAACCACGAGCTTAAGAAAACTACAACAGCGATAAAACTCCCAGAAGCCCAGATCTCTAGATTGAGAGGTTTCCAACCAAATATCACAAAGACCCCTAAGAAGAAAAGCATTAGGGGAATAATACTACCTCGACGCTTTTCCTGGGGGATCTCATTTTCTCTCGCTTTACTCATTTTTTGACTCCTTTATATTCTTTGGGAAAAATATAGCCCCGGCTTCTTGTCTGAACAAGAATTACTAACCGGGGCTGAACGATCCTAACGAGGCTTGAAAAGACTTCCCAACCACATCAAAATTACGAGAGCAACGAAACCCCCTCCAATCAACAGGACGCGATTCCAAAACCTTCGACTTTCCTCCTTTTGGAGTTCATTCTGAAGATTTTGGTTCAAGAGACGTTGAGTCTCGAGATACTCCTCTCGCTCCTTGATCTCCATCTCTTGGGCCTTCTCTCGAAGCTTGATGTTCGCATCAACTTCGCGAATACGGGCTGCAGCAACTGCATCTGCGGTCTGGGTCTGTTGATACAAAGCCGCTGCTTCGGCTTGATTCAAGGTCCCCTGGGAATACGACCCATAAAGACCAGAGTAAGCCTCCAAAACATAAGCGACCTCTTCCGCAGTAGCCCCATCTGGGACCGATTCGGTAGCTGCGCCGATAACTCCCGCCCAACTGGGGACATAATTGTCATCGACACGGCTTTCTTTCAGTCCATATCTGCCTTCGGCGTTGCCGAAGTAGGTTTGGGCACTCCCAACAATGACATCTGTCCCAGACGCAACTCCTTGGGCAATTGCCCCGAGTTCGCCGGAACGCGCCATCATCGTCGCCCCATAACACATGAGGGCAAATACGAGAAAAACCGCCACCGTCAAAAACGGACTCCCTTTTCCGCGCATCGCTTTTCCTCCCTTATTCTTCGCCATGTTTGCCTCCATCAGTCAGGGTAACTTTCCCCCCCAACCAAATCACACCAATGACTCCAAAGATCAACCCAACCAACCAGAAGATCTCGGGGTTGAACTTAAAGGAGTCTCTCTGAAGGGTCTGAACCCAAGTGAAAAAGGGGCTTTGGAGAAAGATGAAAACCAACCCCAATCCCACCAACACCAAAAAAATTCTCTTCCACATGGGGAGACCCTCAGAAGGGACTTGCTCCTCATGCTTGGGATGCTTGTTCTTCTTACTCATATCTTAATATCCTCCTATTTACCACTTCCGGGCCAACCACGATAGATTTGGTAAGCCTGAATGCCCAGGATCGCCAAAAAAATTGAAGTTCCCACCGACAAAATCCCTCCCAGGGGTATGTCCCAGAGGGCAATTTCCGAAAAGGGTGCCGGGAGGAGTTTTGGAGTCCACATTGGGGCGAAACCCAGAATCGCTAGGATCGCCGCCTCATAAAACTTGAGGTCTTCCCCACCTGCCAACTTGTACTCAAATGAAAGCAGTACAAATAGTAAGGTAAATGACAATCCCCACACTAGAAGCTTGGAAACACCCAAAAAGAACAAGGCTAAAGCCAAGAGAGCCACAAGTCCCTCAAGACAATTCATAATGAACTGTCCGATTTCGGATCCTATGGAGTTCTCCTTTTCGGTCTTCTCTTCCTTGTCCTTGCCCTTCTTCTCTTTCTTTTCCTTCTTCTTCTTTCCCATCTTGTCCTCCTTCTAATAGATTTGAATAGTCGGCAGAAACCGACTGAGATTAAACAGCCAACTGGCACCTATTCCTGTAAGAAGAATCATGAGATAGCCCAGGAGGTCCAACCAAACCTTATCTACCGTCTTGGTTCGGGCCAAATAATAACCCCCAACCAAACCGATAAGTAAGAGCACCCATGCAACATACTCCATATCTCCTGTTGGGTAAGGGATTTGGAAGGGAAGCAGAAATCCCCAGACATGCCAAACAGAAACTCCTAGCAGCAAAGTGTACCCCAAAGCTACCAAGGGAAGCCAAGAGAAAGAAATCAAATTAGTAGACTCAAAGACGCCTACAACTAAAACTAGGGCTACAAAGGCACTAACTGTGTACATAAACGCCTTTCGCTCTGGTAGGATAATGGTCCCAATCAGGGGCTTCCTCTCCCGAGGGGGCTGCACTACAACGGAAGTCTCTGCCTCAGACACAATAGGGACCTCAGACTGAGACAAAGTTGAGGGCACTTGCAAGGATTGTGGCTGCTGCAACATCTGAATAATTACAGCTTCAGATGCCTGCGGAGGAATCCCTTGCAGGAAACAACAGTCACAGTCATTTGTTTGAATACAAGCCCCCGTGGACATATCGGGGCGATCGTTCCAGTTTTTCATCACATTAAAACAAGAAGCGACCACTCCTCTAGATTCCAAGGGCATCCCAATTTCCCCACAGGTGTAGCTCCTGAACCCTCCAGAAGACAGGTCTGGGGCTACGGAACTTCCTTGGGGGGACTGAGACAATCCCTGACTCTGAGGTTGCCCCTGAACCAAAATCTCACCACCACCAAATTGTTGTTCCAGGGAGCTGACAAAATCAACGCCCTTGTCCTGCCGTTGCTCCATGAGAACGACGACAGCAGTAACCAGTAACAAAAAAATCAACAAAATTTTCTTCCCATCCATGAGCTCCTCCTTTGAGCACGATTCCTTTTTTAAGATTAAACAACATATTCCCTACATCCCACCCCCAACATCAAACCAAAAAGCGCCAAAACACATCCAGTGAGACACAGAAAAAACACAGTATAAAATGAAAAAACCGGAATTTTGGGGGCAAAATATAGGGAACAAGTATTTAACCTCTTTGATTTTCAAAGAGCCCTAAAATTTAAGAAAAACCTCTATCAAAAATTACAACATTATTTAGAGGATTTATCAGGAGAAAGACCCAATGGATCTTTATAATTTAATTTTCCTGAGGTTAAAATCAAGAAAACAATACTCCTAAAACTAAAAAGACTATAACAAATTCTATGGGGTATTGCAAACCTACCAAAGGAAAAATGCCTTTATCGAGATCTCTAAACCTCTTTGGTCCTTTGCACCCCAAAGACCATCCTCCTGTTAGGCAAATTCCCAATAGTATAAGTTCTTACAACAGGCTCTGGCTCAAACACCTTTCTTTCTGGCACAGTTGGTAAAACCCGCATCAATTCCCGCTTCAACTCCACCACCCCTTCTCCTGTTACTGCCGAAATTCCCAAAACCTTTACTCCCCTGTTAGCAAATTCTGCCTTAATTTGCTCAAAACTTTCAGCAACTTCGGTTATGTCCAATTTATTTATAACTACAATTTCTTCCTTTTGTGTCAACTCTTCACTATATTCCTGTAGCTCTTTTCGAATTGTGGTATAGGCATCCCAAGCATATTTAACCAATTGCTCCAAATCTTCTTCCCCAAATGGGTCTATTAAATGCACCAGCAGTCGCGTTCTTTCCACATGTCGCAAGAATTCATCACCTAAGCCTTTTCCCTCACTTGCTCCTTCAATTAAGCCGGGTATATCAGCTATAACAATGGTTTCTTCCGAGTTTAATTGGCAAATTCCCAGATTTGGGCTCAGCGTTGTAAACGGATAATTTGCCACTTTTGCATTTGCTGCTGTTAATTGGTTCACGAGTGTACTCTTTCCCGCGTTTGGAGGCCCTATTAAGCCAACATCAGCTATTAATTTTATCTCAAGTTTTAGCTCTTTTTCTTCTCCTTCCCCTCCTGGTAAGAATTGTCTTGGGGTTTGATTTACGGAACTTTTAAACGAATAATTTCCTTTTCCACCAGTTCCTCCTTTACAAATGAGTATATTTTGCCCATGTTCTGTAAGGTCTGCTACCAGAATTTCGGTAGGATCTCCCTCGGCTTCCTTGGAAGGTCGTAACTCGTAAACCAAAGTCCCAACAGGAACCTTTATTTCTAAATCAGCACCATCCGCTCCAGTGGATTGTCTTTTGCTCCCTGGAATCCCTTTTTCGGCGTTATAAAAGGGTTGCGTCCTAAAATCCATAAGAGTTGCCATATTATGGTCTGCCACTAAAACAACATCCCCTCCCTTTCCGCCATCTCCCCCATCGGGGCCTCCCCTTGGAATGTACTTTTCTCGCCTAAAGGAAACTGCGCCATCCCCGCCTTTTCCGGCTTTTACTTTTATCTTTGCTGTATCTATTAACATATTTTATTTAAATGGATGTACCCCAAAACTAACCATCTTCTTTCTAAAATCCCTATCAAAGGTCAAAATATAGTTTATATTACCTTTCATTGCAGTGAAAAGGTGTAGACTATCCCGAGGACCTAATCCAGACTTTGTATATAAATCTAAATAATTGAGTAGGCTGTTTGAACTAGATCTTATTGGAACAACCTGCAACTGTGTGGATACTAACATATCACTAAGCATTTGGGATATTGCTTCTTTTTGAAAGCGATAGAAAGAATAAAGAGAATGAACAACTTCATCAGCAACTAATAAGGAGATACAAGGACAATAATATTTCTCCTTTAACCTGTCCATTAAGAGAATCACATCTTTATGTTGAGGATGTGTGTTCACTAAAAACGCTATTAATGCATTAGCATCAAGATAAACTTTTGTTGAATCTCTCTTCATAGATTCCCTCCTTTATGTACTTT
>CAZHSR010000002.1:11189-20512 GCA_964535155.1 uncultured Candidatus Saccharibacteria bacterium | reverse complement strand
TAAAATGCCTGCAAAATCCATAATATCTCCTTTTTTAGGTACTTCCATGGTTATCTTTCCAGTGTCTTTAGAGGACATAGATACATTAACCTGTTGTCCTTTAACAAGGCCGGTTTTCTTAACAATGCTTTTTGGCATTGTCACCATAAGGGAATTTCCTACTTGTTGTACTTTTACATTCATATTTGGAATTGTACTTTGTTTTTAAAATTGTTTCAATAGGAGTTCCGTTTAAACGGAGGATTTAAACGAGAAAGAGTCAGGGAAGTTCATAGTTCATGGTATACTATGAACATAATGAGCAAAAAACCTTCCAATACAGCACTTTCCACAAAGAAAAAAATACTGAAATACATATCCTCTCAAGGGCAGGCTTCCCCAAAAAAGTTGTCAGAATACTTGGAAATAACTCCAAGAGCTGTGTTTAAACAGCTTTCTTCCCTATTGGAAAACCAAGAAATCAAAAAAATTGGTACTCCTCCAAAGGTTTATTACCTAATTCAAGACAAAGTTAAGGAACCCGCAAATTCGGTATATTTGGCAATTCCTCAAAGTACAAAGAAAATAATTGAAGAGAATTTTATGCTAATTACCCCTTTGGGAGAGCAACTTGAAGGAATTGAAGCCTTTGTTTCTTGGTGCAACTCAAGAAATTATGATGTAAACAAAAAAGCCATTGAGTATGCAAAAATAATTAAAAAGTATGAAAATATACGACAAAAGGGCTTAATTAATGGGCTACAAAAAATAAATAAGACTTTTGCTAAGGTATTTGTGGATGAGGTTTTTTATCTAGACTTCTACTCGGTTGAAGTTTTTGGGAAAACTAAGCTAGGACTAAAGCTATTGTATGCCAAACAGAGTCAAAATATGCGGTTAATTAAGGAGCTTTCGGATGAGATTAGACCAAAAATTGTCTCTTTAATAAAAGAAAAAGGTATTGATGGAGTACTCTTCGTTCCTCCCACCGTAAAAAGAGAAATTCAGTTTATGAAGGAGCTGGAAAAGTCATTAAACCTCTCCACTACTCCTGTTAAGATAAGCAAAATTAAAACTCCCATTCAAATTCCTCAAAAGACACTAAATAAACTTGAGGACCGAGTTGAAAATGCCAAGAAGACCTTTGTTATAGAGGATAATCGCATATTAAAAAATGTGTTAATAATTGATGACGCAGTTGGCTCTGGGGCAACAATAAATGAGATCGCAGGGATGTTGAAAAGTCGCAAGTTAGTAAAAGGAAGGGTTATTGGACTTGCAATTACAGGCAGCCTAAAAAGATTTGATGTTATCAGTGAAATTTAATTCATATACCCCAACGGGTTTTGCGCAGAACCATTATAAATCACCATAAAATGTACATGAGGACCAGTTGAACGACCAGTGCTTCCCATTAATCCAATAACTTGTCCTCTAGAGACACTGGCACCATAGCCAACATCAACTCGGCTCATGTGGCCATAAAGAGTTTCATACCCATTTCCATGGTCAATTCTTACATGTAATCCAAGTCCAAAAGGATCCCATCCAGCACGAGTAACTACACCAGAAGTGCAGGCGTACAAAGGAGGCATGGCAGTACCTGCAGGAGAGGCTATATCTACACCATTGTGGTACCAAGAAAAGTATTGGGTAAGTATTCGTACAGAGGAAGGCCAAACGCAAAAGTTGCTACTGGGCTGTGCTTCTGGAGCAGTTCCAAAAGGAGGTACATAACTTGGCACAGGTATAACTGGAATCACGGGTTGTGGCACTTTCCCATCGGGTATGACAAGTTCTGTTCCTACCGCCAATTTAGAAGTATCCAAAATATAGTTAAAGTCTGCAATAGCTTGCGACGGGACATCATATTTATTTGCAATAGAAGAAAGTGTGTCACCAGAAGCAACTTTGTGAATTAAGCCTGTTACTGGGGGGATGGTTAAAGCATCCCCAACTTGTAAAATGGAAGAGTCTGACAAGCTGTTTACATATTTTATAGCATCAACAGAGATTCTAAACTTGGCCCCTATAGAAGAAAGTGTATCCCCTCCTTGAACGGTATAACTAAAAGGTTCTGTCCCCTTTCGATCTTCTGGAATAGCCATTAAAGCAATGTTTTTTTGCGGAATTATATCTGTAGAAATAGCTAAATAATCGGGATGTAGCTCTTGGCTACTTACAAATTTGGTACTGCTAAAAAGCTCTCCAAAAAAGAAAACTAAAAATGCCCCTAGCATTACAATGGAAGTAGCAATTGGCCTGCCAAGCTTCCCGCGAGACCAAATAAGCTTAGAAATTAACAGGTCTTTTAAAAAGTGAGCTGAATTTTTAACCCAAAACACAGTATATCCCAAGCTATATAACAGTTGTCCTATTTTGGCAATCACATATAAAAATACAGCTCTAATAAAGCTTTTGATAAGGTTTTGGAATCTTTGAATTGTGTTTCTTCCATCCACAGAGAAGCCCTCAAATCTTAACTGGGAATAATTTTGAGGGTTTCCCAAGGAAGAAAGTTTTTTACCTAGGTTCATGTAAAGTTTTTAAGAACTCCTCATTATTTTTGGTCTTTTTTAGCCTATCCATAACCAAAGGTGTGGCATCTCTTTCATCCAATAAGTCAATCATTCTGCGCATTCTTACAATGGCTTCCAAAGTTTCTGGTTCATATAATTGTTCTTCATGACGAGTTCCGCTGGATTTAATATCTATTGCAGGATAAATTCTCCTTTCGGCTAGGCTGCGGTCTAAACGAAGTTCCATATTTCCGGTGCCTTTAAACTCTTCAAAAATCACATCATCCATTCTGGAACCAGTGTCAACAAGAGAAGTGGCAATGATTGTCAGGCTTCCTCCATTTTCAAAGTTTCTAGCAGCACCAAAAAAGTGTTTTGCAGGATACAAAGAGGAAGGGTCTAAACCTCCGGATAGGGTTCGTCCAGAAGGCGCTACTACCATGTTATAGGCACGGGCTAAACGGGTTAGGGAGTCCATTAAAATGACCACATCTTTTCCCTGCTCTGCTAATCTTTTAGCTTTTTCCAAACACATTTCGGCAATTCTCGTTTGATGCTCCGCCATTTGGTCAAAGTTACTTGCATAAACTTCGCCTTCCACACTTCGGCTAAAATGAGTAACTTCTTCAGGCCTTTCCCCTATTAATGCCACCATTAAAGTAACTTCTGGGTAATTTGTAGTAATTCCGTTGGCAATATCCTTTAGCATCCAGGTTTTACCAGCTTTTGGAGGAGCAACGATCATAGCTCTTTGGCCTTTTCCTATTGGAGAAACCAAATCAATGATTCTTGTGGATAAAATGGATTTTTCTGTTTCTAGTCGCATCCACTCGTTGGGGAAGATTGGCACTAATTTATCAAAATCGGGTCTTTGTCTTGCTTTGTCAGGGTTCAAGCCTGCAATGGTTTCTACCTTTAGTAAAGACAAATAGCGCTCCCCTTCCTTTGGCAAACGAGCAAGCCCTGTTATGACATCGCCAACTCTTAAATTAAATTTTTTGATTTGAGATTGACTTATATAGACATCCTTTGGCAGTTCCTCATCGCCATTGGAATAGTTTTCTTGACGAATTACTCCATAATCTGGCAAAATTTCTAAAACGCCGTTTATAGGCACTGTTTCAGCCGTTATTTGTATTGTGTCGCCAGTCTTTTTTATATCTGCGCCTCTAACCGAAGGGTTGGTATCGCTGTTTGGGTTGCTATTTCCGTTGGCGCCACCGTTTCTCCCCGAATTATTTACACCATTACTTTTAGTATCTTGAGTTGTCGTTGTCATATTTTTTGCTTGTTCCTTTGGAATGTACATAAATAAATAAGTTTGCCTAATAATCTTTCCAGGATTTGGCTTTATTTAAGCTTTATCTGCCTCACTCCAGCTCACTTTTACTTAGGCTTTATTTGCTCAAGTGGAGAGATAGCCACTGCCCCGTGCTACCTCTCCGCTTGAATCAATAAAGCAAATAATTCTCTGTTGAGGAAAGAACCATTTTTCTCTCCACGACTCGCTCTGCTCGTAATGTCGATAAAAATGGTTCTTTCTCCCACAAATTATAGACTTTACTCTTCAAGCATTGCTTTCACAATTAGGCGTTGATTATAAGTACCAGCACTTGGAACCCAAAATCCTCCGCAAGTTACAAGTGTAAGGGAAGATCCATTTGATTCTAAAAGCTTTTCAACGCGATTTTCATCGTAAATGCTGATGTAATAAACTTCGGTTACTCTATATTGGAATTGCCTATCATAAGAGTCAACTAACACAACTGTATCATTTACTTTTAAGGATTTCAAGTTGTAAAATGCCGCGGGTCTTCCGTGGGCATCATCGTAATGGGCGTTTATTAAAACATTTCCCTTCTCCCCCGCTTTTGCACTTTTAAAGTACCATCCCCCTTCTGCAGGGTCTTTAGGTACTTCTAACTGCCCTTCTGAATTTACTCCCAAGGGAAAAAGATTTATTTCGGTATTAGCAAAAAGCAATTTCTGAGGTGCTGTATAAATCGGTTCAATTTGGGTTTCAAAGGGTGAAGTCTCAGCCATAGTTTTTGCTGTTACCACCGCTCCCATCGAAGTTTGGTGCGCCTCCGCTCTTTTGTTAATTATGGAGTCAAAAAGTTCATCTCCATACAAAGAGGAACCAAATATGCCAAAATAGGAAAAATATCCCACGAATAGGCTTATAGCTGCTAGGGATAATCCCTGAAAAATTTTTAAAAGTTGGGGTTTCATATTGTTATTACAGAAAAAAGTCATTTTATGCTCAAGGATAATCCTTGGCGAAAGTTGGGGTTTAAACTTGTACTACAATGTAAAGTCGGGATTCCGTAAAGGATTATCCCTGCACAGATTAGGGGGAGGACAGAATGGCCGCGTAAGGCAATCCAAACCCAGCCATTCTGTCCTCCCCCCAACCTAACTGTTACTTTAACTAGTTACTGAGCCTCCTTGTATTTCTTAAATACAAATCCAGCTGCTAACAACCCTAAAGCCATAGGAAATAAGGTTTCCCCAAATCCAGTTTCAGGCAATTCGGTTATTTCACGAACACCATAGCAAACAGTAGCCGTGTCAGCACCCTCAAATTTACCTTTGTAGCGTACTTCAGCTTTGTTTACTACACACTTATCAAAGTTTTCTCTGTCAAATTCATCAGAATCAACCTTTACATCAATGTAGAAGGTTTTGGTTTCACCGGGCTCAAAGTCGTCCCAGTTTTCCACCAATTTGTCCCCCCCTACTCTGTAAAGTTCAGAAGGAAGAAAATCTTCCATCTTCATATCATCTGTTTCAAGTTCTCCTGTGTTCTTAATCTTAATTCTAAATTCCAAAATCTCATCCCAATCAGCAGAATCTAAAATTAACTTGTCCTCAAAAGAACCCTCGTCTTTAATTCTTACTTCTTTTTCAATGCGGAAAGACTTGTTTATAACAGTCTCACCGTACTGACCGCTTGCAAATACTTCCCCATTCATAGCAGAAAGGAAAGTTACTGCAGCTATAGATACTATTAAGTTTTTAAGTATGTTTTTCATAGCTTTTATTTGTACTCCCCTTCAATTCAAGGTTTCCCTTCTTGAGGAAGATTACTTTTCTAGGCAGGAAATTAATAAGAATTATTAAATAGAGCCATTTAAGCATCTAAACAATAATGAAGGAAGTATACCCTATAACTCTGATATTGTCAAGGCTATGGGATACCGCTCAACATTACCAACTCACATATTATAGGGTATTGGTAGGGTTGTGTCAAGGGGGATTATAGTAATTGATGTGATTTATAAAAAACGAAAAATGCTATCCTTATAGCAATATGGAAAACAAAAACCTAAAAATCCTACTCATATTACCCTTTTATTACCCTCACAGAGGCGGTAGCCAGAAATACGCGGAAGAAATATACGCTAGTATGGTTAAAAACCATCCAGATATTCAGATAGATATACTTGCCTACAACACGGATAAAACCCACAAATACGAGGAATATAGAGGGTCTAAAATTTACAGAATCCCCTGTTGGAATGTTATTCCTGCCAGATTTGCACTTCCAAATCCTTTTGCTTTGGTTAAAATGCTAAAGAAATTAGCCCAAAATAATTATGACTTTGTTAATACGCACATAAGGTTTTTTGATCCCACATGGTGGGTATGGTTTTATGCCAAAAAGATTGGTGCAAAAAGCTTTTTTACTGGACATGTTGCCACACATCCAGTACACCAAAATAAAATAGTAGAATTTGTCTCCAAGACTGTGGATTTAACTTTAGCTAAAGCATCCCTAAACAAATACGACTTGATAACTTTTACTAACAAAACAGCGGAAAAGTTCTTTAGGGAAAAGCTTGGGCTAAAAAATGAGGCACACATTATATACGGAGGTATAGATACAACCTTTTTTTCACCAAAACCAAAACATGATAGGATAATTCCCAAAATTAATTACAAAATAGAAGATGCGACAATGCTAATTACTTTTGTAGGAAGATTGATTTGGACAAAAGGAGTCACGATTTTTTATGAAGCAATTAAGGAATTCTTTAAATCCCATCCTCAAAAAAATGTAAAATTTGTTTTAGCAGGCCCTGGAGAACTTGAGGAAGAAATAAAATCACAAATAGAAAAGGATCAACTAGGAAATGAAGTTATTATGACAGGGGACCTAAAATACGAGCAAGTTAGAGATTTATTGGGAATAAGCGATATTTTTGTGAACCCATCCCACCATAATGAAGGCTTTCCAAATACAGTCCTTGAAGGGGGCGCTTCGGGATGTTATGTGATTGCAACAGATAATGCGGGTACTTGGGAAGTTATTAGAAACGAAGAGACTGGAGATTTAATTCCTCAAAAGGATCCGAAAGCTTTGGTAAAAGCCTTAGAATGGGCAGTTTCCAATGAGGAAAGAAGGGCAAAAATTGCACAAAATTTTAGGGAACTTTTAGTAAGAGAATTTGACTGGAATATTATTTCAGAAAAGCTTTACAGACTTCTACTGGAAAATAAAGCTTAAAAGCCAGGTAAATCTAAATTTACAAAGCAAACTGAAACTTTTGACCTCTTACAACAGGAAGAGACCAGTCTTTATTAATTAGACCATACACAAAGCTTCCAAGTTTACTATCCTCTGTAAAGCGTCTCTTTAAAATGTATAAGGCGTGTACCATACCTGTCTTCCATATTTGCTGTTTACTAGGCTCTTTTTCTCTAGCAAAGTGATCTATTTGATATTCAGAAAAAGCCACACTCTTATTTGTAATTGCAGCTATTTTTACTTCTGGAGAA
This sequence comes from uncultured Candidatus Saccharibacteria bacterium, assembly GCA_964535155.1. Classification (GTDB taxonomy): domain Bacteria; phylum Patescibacteriota; class WWE3; order UBA101185; family UBA10185; genus JAGPFW01. The sequence goes on along the minus strand of CAZHSR010000002.1, from coordinate 13,232 downwards.
AGGTTCCAATCTCCCATTCTCAAATTTAATTTAGGCAAAGCAGAACGCTTTATCCCCCACATTCCTGTTAATGTGTCTTTTATTGGGTAACCGTATAAAATTGCAATTTCCAGATTTAAGACATAGATTCCTAATCTACGAGTTTTAGAAATAGCTTCAGAGTTTCTTAAAGGTAATCTATTACAGGAAACTACATCTAAATTATTGTCTTCCATGTAATCCACTACTTCTTTTATTTGGTAAGAAGGATAAGTGTCATCTGCATCCATTGCAAAGATATAATCACCTTTAGAAGTTTCTATTCCTTTAATATGGGCATAACCATACCCTATTCCGTTTAATTTGCGGGGTTCTTTTACAACTACAGCACCAGCTTTTTCAGCTACTAAAGCGGAATTATCTGTGGACCCATTATCTACAACAATAATTTCGTCCACATAAGCAGGTACATTTTTAATGGTTTCTGGGAGTATTTTTTCCTCGTTCTTACAAGGAATTATTAGTGATATAGTTTTGTTTCTATACATAATGTGTGTATTATAGTGTACTATGGGATGTGTGTCAAGTGTTTTTGAAGGAGAAATTGGTAGGGCTTTCTTATTGTTGTAACAACCTATTATCTGTTAAATGTTGGGAAATAGATTTTTTATTATAGGGAACATATACAGATTTATTTGAGGATTTAATAAATTACGGGATTATTGACTTTTATAAAGGGAAAAAACGACAATATTACCCACACAAAATGTCTATTAAAATAACCGATTATTGGTGAAAGTTAGAGAAACGGAAAATTAGATAAAAAAAGGACAAGTTGTTATTCTGCAGGTGCAGCAACTTGTCCTAAAGATCAAAACAAAATCCACTATTTGACGGAGAAAAGGGTAAATTCACCCCATATTGGAGTGCTCACCCATTGATTACCATCAAACCAAAAACCGCTAAAGGGCCACCAGGAAAGTTCATAGGAGAAACCCCAAAGTGCTTAGATACGCCTAAAACCCTCGGGGCAAGAATCATCGGCACATACCACAACAATTCCCGCCTGAGTTGGGGTCACAAGTGAAATCAATCCGTCGGCGAAATCTCCTGGCGAGAGCCATGTAGCATCAGCCCCCGTCGTCCCCGCATACAACCAGTTATAGCGTTCGTTTTGAACGCGAACTGGCTCAATGCCATTGAGGGAACCAGGGTTCTGCCATGAACACACGGCGTATCCCTCAGAGGTCTGCCAACCCAATTTTTCAAAGGGGCTGTATTGCAAACATTCCGGGGGTCGGTCTGCCGAGACATAAGGCAGAAAAACCTGATGTAGCTGGGGAGACTCAGTCACTGTCACCCAATGGGTAATCGAAATTTGCTCCGTGGCATAAGCCGTCACAGAGAAAACTCCAGGGGTACCCCAACTAAATGTTCCAACAGACTGGGTCAATGTGGAGGTGTATTCGCCCTGACCAGGCCAGGGTAAAGACCACCACAACGGGGACTCCATAGTAGAATTGACAGTGGCAGTAAAAACCCCAAGCTCCCCGATTTGCAAAGAGTTGGGACCTTCCACAATCAAGTCCAATGGAACTGGAGGTTCAGGAACAAAAACGGGGACGCGAATGGAGGTGAAATAGCCAAAATACGAGTCTTCTTGCCACTCCCCCGTCTCATAGTTCCAGAACAGAGTCCCTTCGGGGATCTGGAGACTGTATCCCCAACCAGTGAGTGTGTAAACCTGCAGATCCCCCACAGGGCGATACCTGACTACACCAGTCCGTCCCCAATCCTCTGGGTTTGTCTCAAGGGACACTCCGTTTGCATCCGTGTAAACTTCCGACTTCTGAAGATCCCAGACGGAGACCCACTCCACGCGGTTTCCTGAGGTGACCAGAACTTCGGTCCCAACAGTCCCCGATGGAATTTGGGATCCCTGCCAGAGCAATGTCCCCTCAATCAGGACCGTTTGCGACAGGGTTTGGGAGTTTATCGCCACAGGGGTCAGTGTTGAAGTAACCACAATAGTCCCCGCAGAAACATAAACCGTAGGGTCTGGCA
>CAZHSR010000002.1:2243-11179 GCA_964535155.1 uncultured Candidatus Saccharibacteria bacterium | reverse complement strand
CCCGCCTGAGCACCTTTCAGGGAAACCGAAACTCCCCAAACCATTGCCAGCAAAACCACCGCCAAAATCATCATTCTTTTCATCATAGCCCTCCTATTGATTTTAAACGAACTGAAAAACCCAATGCCCCATTATACCATAAAACTATGGGTTCTCCTAGGCTTTATGACCCCCCAAACAACTTAAACCGTCACACTTCATTCAAAAAACTAGAAAATTGTTATACTAAAACCATGAAAAAATGTCTATCTGGGATCCTTTTTGTACTACTCCTGGGAATAACCCTTTATGGAACAAGTAAACCTTGGAACAAAGACCTTTCCATTAAAATTGGGAGTTTTACACTAAAACCCTACAAATATGGAATTTATTTATCCCCTATTCAAGGCGTGTTTTACAACTTTTCTCCTTATGATGCTTATCTTAAATATAAAGATGAAACTATTGAAAAACTTATAAGCTCAGATTCGGTTGTAATAGCGGAAGAATTTACTACTCAAGCTACAATTATAAAAGAGAAAACGGATGTTATTAAAAGCTACTTTCAACTCTCTTTTCCTGTGGTTACATTTATGGATGAAGATTCAAATATACCTATAAAAACCTCGGTATTAGGGAATAAAGTGTCAATTTGGTTAGAGAATGTACCCAGCAGATTAAGAGAAAGTTCCTTGGTTATGACCATGTCTTTTAATGAATACGACTATGTTTTTGATAGTGCTGGAAACATCCATTATGTTAAGGAAGAAGACCTTCCTTTACTATTAAGTAAGCTTCCCCCAAATATGGCATTAAATAGTAAGGAAGCCCAAGAAGTAAATAGAGCTATTAATTTACTCATTATGAGTAAAAAGCACAACAGCATAGTAAGAATACAGGATAGTTTGGGGGTATATAAAAGTATAAAAGTTAATAAAGAGGGATTACTAATTGAAGTGGAGTTAATGAGCCCAGATAGAAAATTAGTTGTTGAAGTATTTGATTCATTAGAGGAAGCTTTATGAATTTAGCACAGTACATAAGACCCCTAACAGCATCTTTATCGTTTTATTTAATTCCCCTACTTTGCGGAATTGGAGTAAATGCTTTAATAAAAAGAAAGAAAAAATTAAACGGAATTTTTCTACTGGAAAGTTTTGTAATAGGAACAATTTCTCTTTTTATTCAAACAATAATTCTTAACCAATTAAAAGTATTTTCTCTTTTTGAAACGGAAAGAATTTTTGCATTTCTAACTGGAATTAATGTGGCGGTTAATTTAGTGACATATTTTTTTCTCCCCATTAAGGCAATAGATCAAGCTTCCTCCACCAAAAAAGAATGGATACAAAATATATCCATCTGTATATTTATGGCTTTTATAACAATAACAGTTTATTGGGTTTGGAGACTTGGAAGCCCAATGCATACAACCCTAAATTGGGATATTTATCATCATCAGACACTTATTAATATAATAAATCAAGGAAAATTTGGTCTAGTAACCTCTTCCCTTTCGGACTCATTTCAATTTGCAGGATACTCCACAATTTTTCATACTATTGCTTCTATATCCCAAACTTTATTTAAACCCAATATCTTAGAATTCTGGTTTTTTGTTGAGTATCTTCATTTGCTACTAGGTGCAGTAATAGCTTTCTTCTTTACATACGCTTTTACTAAAAATAAATTCACTTCTGTAATTAGCTCACTTTTAGCAACTCTCATTTTTGAATCGTCCATGGCATACACCAATTTGTTTTTAATACCACAGAATTTAGCTGGGCTGATTTCGGCAGGATTTTTAGCTAAAATTTCCCTAGAATATCCACAGAACAAAAGACTTTTAGCAACAGATTTTCTTATTTTTTCACTGTTTCTCATACCTTTACATCTAATAATTGGAACCTTTGGGGTATTCCTTGCATTAATTACAATTATTTTCCTATATACCAAACCGATTAAAGAGTCAAACAAAGTACAGAATTTGCTGTTACTAGGGTCTTTAATTTGCATTCCATTAGTATTCTTCATATCAAAATCAATAGACTTCAGTCACATAAATCGAGGAGAGGCCGCATATTACATATTTAGTATTGGAAAAAAGATTGCAACAATGAAAGATATTTACGGATATGGTCTAATTGCGTTCCTCCCCTTGGGATATTTTTATGCACTTAAAACAAAAGAGTCAAAATACAAGTTGCTACTCATTTTAATTAATGGAATGTTTGCAATTCTAATTGGCATACTTCCCTACAATTTAAAATTTCTTGCTGTAGGAAGGTTTCCCCTATTTACTTTAATGTCTCTGGGAATGTGGATTTTAATTAAAGATCTACCAAATATAATTAAATGTATTTTCTTGGCTTTAAGTACAGCAACTTTTGGAATAGTTTTTGTAATTAATATATATATGTATAAAGGAGTCCCTAATTACAAAAATCTTTCCACGCATGTAAGTCCCCCAGAAATTGAAGTTGCTAAATTTTTGCAAGAAACCTATGCAAAAGAAGCCAACAAAGTCCTTCTTGTAAGTGATCCTGCCACTATGCACATATTGGAAGGGCTTTCTGGCATAAACTCCCCTGGAGGCGCATACACATCTATTGAGAACAGACAAATACTGACAAGTATCTACTTGAGAAGAGATGAGACCCTAAGAAAGAGATTATTTGAAATAAGGGATTTAGCAGAAGAAAACGACCATAACAAAGTTTTATTGGTTTTAAGTGGAAGATTTAGAGAATGGCAACTTGGCCCAGAAGAAGATAGATATGGGATTCACTGGAATGTTTGGAGACCAAAGGATTTGGATCCAGAGGAACTGCAAGAACACGATTTTATTTATTATTTGGAGAAGGTATTAGGATTTAAAAGGGTTTTTACAAACGAAGGGGTGGTTGTTTTTGAAGTGGAAAGGGGTTTTTTGTAAGTTTAAGATTTTGGCATATTAAGCAACAATTTTTTAATAAATTAGGCAAAAAAAAGACCCACTAAAACCTATCCAAACGCTTTGCACCAAATGTGCAGAAAAGCATTCTTCAAGATTCTAGTGGGTCGGGTCTGTGAGGACCTAAGGTGTGGGAGCGGAGGGCAGGGGCCAGTTGTCAACGGAGGTAAGGCGTTCGCCTTGCCAGAAGTTGACTTGGCCGTTGTCTATGACAATCCGGATGCGGTAACCGCCCTTCATGTCCTGGGGAAACCCCAACTGATAAACGCCACCACCCTCAAGTTTCTGACATACGTCATTGATGCAGACGGTGCCATTGAAACCTTGAACCATCCAACCAAGCCCAAGGGGGCTGTTTTTGGCGTTGGCGACGCCATAGGGATCGGTGTCGAGAGTCGCACTTGCGGCGAGATCACGCCAAAGCTCGAATTCGACGATGCCCCAACCCGAGACTGTGAGCTGCGTGGCGTGAGGCCACTGCAACTTCGGCGCCGGCTCAGAAACCTGCCAATCGCAGAAGATCGTCGTCCAGGCCAAGTTCTCCAAGTTGGTCGCCTGCCAAATGCGTCCACAGGGCTGTGTCGCGCCATCTGGGGTGATGACATCCGTCGCCCATTGGCCGAAACCTTCTCCACCTGGGGTATATGTGAAAACCTTGGTGTGGGTGAAAGATTCGGTCAGGGAGAGCACGGGGGCAACCACGACTGTATCCACAACAACAGGGTCGGAAATCGCTTCAGCGACGACAGGGGTCTCTTCGGGCACATCCTTCGCAGGGGGAGCAACAACGGCAGGGGCTTCCTCAGTCACCTGGGGGGTCTGGGCGTTGTCCCAAATCTTATGCGCAAGGCGACCGCCACTGATGGCCAAAATCACGAGAGCGAGTGCCACAACGGCGATCAGCAGGATCCAACCCCAGCCCAAACCCTCTTTCGCGGTGCCAATAGCGGTCTGCAAACGCGCGGTCAGGTCAGCCTTTTTGCCTCCTTGGGACTTGCCCAAGATTGCGAGAGCCGCCTTCAACTGGGCGTTGTTCAGGCCATTCAGATCCGCACTGCGGATGTCAGCCTGGAGTTGTGCCTTGGAACGGCTACCGACGGGTAACCCCAAAGCCTGCGCCAAATCTTTCGTTCGAGCCAAATTCAATGTGTTCATCTCATTTCCTCCTAAGTATGTGAATTTTGGAAAAACAACATTCGGCAAAAATCTGCCAACCAAAAAGCGATTACATAAAGATAAGACAATAGCGGGCAAACATCCATCCAGTGTGACAGCCAAAAAATACCAAAACCCAACACAATCTTACAATAGTATCCCCTATTACTTAAAAAGAATCACTTTCTCGTTGGCAGACTCTGCGTTTTATTATTCAAATTATCCATATAAAGGAGATTTGCTGAATAAAAACAGCAATTTAACATGTATTATTGCCTAGCTTTTAACTAGTTTAAATACATTGAATTTTTTCAAAGAACTTTTGAGCATGCAGATTTATGCTTTGCAATTGGCAACCAAGAATCAGGAGCCAAGAATCAAGTTGAGATTTTAATCTGCGATCTCAACTGGCTCTGAACTGGAACTGGAGAAATTGTACTATAGGGTGGAGGATTTGTCAAGTGTTATGGGGTATGGGAGGAAATAGGCTTTAACCTTAAAGTGGTGCACTTGTTTTAAACCCTAAATCAAATCATTGCACTTACAACACAAAATCAATATTCCCTTCAATAAACGACTTAAACCCAGACTCAAATCCCTCCAAGAAGCCCGCGTCCCTTACAAGAGGGCGTAAATCCTTTACTACAAAATTCGCATCAATTTGAGAAATTTTTTCTTTTATTTCTTTGCGTATCTCATCCATGGAGCGGTCCCCTAAAAGTTTTTGCAACCTTTCTTTATTGGGACGCAAGTTAAAAGAACTTTTTGCGGATAGTTGAAGAAACCAGAATAAGTCGTACACATCCCTTCCTTTAAAGGGCAATTTCTGAAATTTTCCTGAGTAAAAGCTCCTATTCAGGAAAGCTACTATTTTATTAGAAAAGAGAGTTGGAAGATCATAAGAACGAACAAAAAATGCAAAGGATCCCGTTGTTACAGGGTTTAAGCTTTCCCCAAAACTCCCAAGGGTTTCTTCACTAAAATCACACCTAAGAAATATGTCCTCAGGTATTTTATCAGTCATGGTGACAAAATCCTTTAATAAGGGGAATTTGAGAAAGAGCATGTTTCGCTTACCTGAAATTTTATATGTAGCCTTACTGTACTGTAAAGTCGTGAAAAAATAGGAAATTATGTCTTCTCCAAAGGATTTTATATCAAAATCCATGCTTGGCATGTAATCAAAGTCCAAATCTTCCGACAAGCGGTTTAGTCCATATACCTTCTTTAAACATGTACCTCCTGTAAAGATTAATTTTTGATATTGCTTATTATTATAGATAAAATTCAGCACATAATTCTGCAACTCTTCTTTGATTAGATTTCTTAAAAAAAGGGTATCCTCATTACCCGACTCTTCAATAATTCTTTTTACTGAGTTTTCCAAAATCATAAAATACCTTCTTTCTTTAAATAATTACCTGTTTTTTGCAATTTTGGTGAGTTTGAGGACATAAGAAGGAATTCCAACTCTTCCCTCTGGGAGGGGTTAAAAATATCCCAGTTAAACCTAGAATCAAAGAGAAAAGCCTTTGTTTCAGTGGCATTTCTTAAGGGGGTTAGATAAACAAGGTCAAAGAAAGCCTTTGATAGCGATGCAAAAGGATATGTATAGTCTTTAAAAGTGCGTTGACTGTATGAATTAAAGTACTGAGGCTTAACAGATCTGTATATAAACGATGGTCGTACCAAAGTAAACTTTTGCGTCTTTTTTGTAGTTACTAGTGTTACAGCCTCTAATGACTCTGCTAAGAAATTATACTGAGAAAGTGCATATTCTAAAGAAATATATGACGGATATACCAAAACAGTACTTATATATTCTAAGAATGTGACTCTTTCAAGCGGGGGAAGTTTGTCATAGAAAGTCTTGTTTATATACTCTCCTGGGGCTACTCTCAACAACAAGCCATCCTTAATTAAACGGGAGATTTTGGCATCCAATGTTCGTCTATTTTCTCCAAGAAGTAGCATAAGGTTAGATCTTGTGAAATAAGGGAATGCTGAATTCTTTAGAGTATCTAGGATGTCTATTTTTGAGGGTTTTTTTGCTGGTTTTGAGACTTCTTTTGCCAGTAGTGATGTTTTTATTTCCATTTGCACATGATTATATGTGCAAACAGAAATAGAGTCAAGATATTGCCTACCATAATGTCGCAAATTCAAATAAACTGAATTCTCTAGCACTGCCCCATAATGGCGTTTTACATTTTTATACCAAAAATGTAAAGCGGTACTTATGGGTGTATGTAAAGCCAAATCGATGTGTTGTTATCACTGTGGCGTTGAAAATAATTGGGCTCCGCCAAGGGAGATTCAAACTCCCATACCGGTAAAGCCTCATACAAGCCCCTCCCGTACAGAAAAACTAAACTGTAACTCCCTCTTCTACTTGTTTGAGTTGCTAAAAGCATAAAAGCAATTAGCTACCGGATCTTCTCAAATGCAGGCTTCTCTGGAGCCCTTGCCTGTCCAAGATGATTGGCTAAAGAAAGTATAGTTTGTGGTTTGTACAAGTCAACAAAATACCATAGCAGACTCGAATATTTTTCCTTAATGACTAAATACCCCCTCGTTTTGTACAACTTTGGGTACAAATACCCGGGGTATTTGTACTCTAAACGATACAAAAAGGAGGGGTTGTAAGTCTATAGCCTAGATAGTGCATTTATAGAGTTGATCAAAAAAACACTGCAGGAATAAAACTAGGAAGAATATTCCCCTCTTCCACCAGCTTAGCCCTTCCCTTACGCCCCAAATCCCCTTCCACTAAGCTCGCAGAGACATCCTTAAGACTTACTACAAAAGGATTATATGAATTTTTTGTACAAAACTCGTTTAAAAACTTAAAATCTGAATCCTTAATCTGAGAACGATACTTAACTTCATAAGCTTTTTTATTTTCGGGGACCAAAAAGTCAATTTCTTTGTCTCTCTTCCTGTAATATGTGACCTTTTCTCCTTGTGATAAAAGTCTTTCCAATACATAGCTTTCTACAAGATAGCCAATATTAATGTTTGGAGAAGAAAAATGGGAGCTTACATAGGCTTTTCTAAGGCTATTTACTGCCTTTAAAGGATTTAATGTATTACGAACTATGTAAACCATTCCCATTATCTCCAGTATGTCAAGATATGAAGAAAGTGTTGGTTCAGTGACAGAAAAGATGTCTTGGGAAAGAGCTGACAAATTAACTTCCATACCTGGTTTTTCAGAAATATGTGCAAAAAAGGCAGACAATATTGTGGGCTTTCCTACGCCAAAGTATGTAAGAGCATCTTGGTTAAGCGATTGATCTTTTACAGTGGAAATATACATTTGACACTTTTCAAGATCTTGGAAAAAAACCGTTTCTGGCAACCTTTTATATCTAAGGAAAACCTCAAAATCCGCACGATTCCTTTGAGCAAAACCTTGCACGAGTAATGGCTTTGTTAAACCCTTTAGATGCAGGTAATTGGAATACTCTTCTGGATTAGTAAATTTTAGATATTCCTCGTATGAAAGAGGAAAAAGCTTCTTTTCAAAAAACCTTCCTGCTAGGCTTTCTTGCATTCGCCTTTTGTAACTTATACTTAAAGACCCAGTGAGAAAGATTTTTACCCTTCCCTTATGCAGGTCATAAATTAGTTTTATAGTGCTTTCATAACCTTCTATATATTGTGCTTCATCAAAGAACAAATAGGCTCTCTCTTGTCTATCCCATATCTCTTCGGAATAGGTTTTAAAAACTTCCTCTAAGGTCTCCTTTGTGTCTCCATGCGAGAATTCGTAAAAAAATGTATTTCTAGGAGAAATTGAGTCCTTTTCTATGAGATTTTTTATTAGTTGCTTCAAAAGAACCGATTTCCCTACTCTTCGGGGTCCATTTATCAAAATAATAAGGTCATCAGATAAATCTTTGGAAAGCTCATAAAAAATATCCCTTTTTTGATCTGGCGTATATATAGGGTTTCCAAGCCACTGGGGATTTTGCAATTCTAACCTTTCTAATTCTATTTCCATGCAGGAAGTGTAAATGTATTTGGGTACTTTGTCAACTAAGTACTTAATTCCATTCGGGTATCTTGTCTAATGGTTAAAATACGCCCTACATGGGACATATCATTTTTGATATATTCCTACAAGCGATTAGTGGCTGGATGACAAACATTTTTATCTAACTAAAGAACTGCTCAAAATAAATGTCTAGGAATACCCTCATTTAGGCTAGGGATAACCTTACCAATTCCCGTCCCAACGGCACAAAGAGTTCAGTCAAATACTACACTTTGAAACGGTGCACTTCGTTTTAGATCCTACATATTTTGTATAAGCTCTTATCTTTTAATAAAGAAGGAATCATCCTGTACAAATATGTACAGGATAAACCAACGAAGCATTAAAAATCCAAATTTCTCTTATAAAATTTAAACTCTAATAGGTTTAATAATAGATACCCTTACACTCTGTCAAAGAAGGACAAGATACCCTTCATTCTAAAGCGGGTTAGTTGCAAGCACTTTTCCATTAGTTTAAGTTTAACTTAGTTCAATGCTTCCGACTGTCCGGGAAGCATGATCTTATAACGAGAAAACCTTCTGCGGGTGTCGCTTTGGTCGCATGCTGTGGGGGGTTTTTTCGGTTCTTCCAATCCTCTTTTTTGTTTTAAATAAAGTATAATCAACTCGTTTATGAAATTTGTCGCATTTACAGTAAAAGGTTTAGAAAATATTGTTGAAAAGGAGATTCTAACTAATTTAGAGGATGCTGAGATAATTGAGAAAAGAACTAAAGTATTGATCTTTGAATATGGCGGAAATTTACACAATCTACTTACAATGAAAACTGCAGACGATATAGGACTTT
>CAZHSR010000002.1:1749-2233 GCA_964535155.1 uncultured Candidatus Saccharibacteria bacterium | reverse complement strand
TAATTCTGGTATGATAATAAATAACACTCAGAAATTGAATAAGAATACCATTAATAATGCATTGAAAATAATTAATTCGTTAAGACATATAGATAATACTTTCTCAGTTACCTCCTCAATCGTTTCAAAAAAGATAGACAAAGACATTCTAATTGAATCTCTCCTTTTGCAACTAGTAGAATTTGGGCTTAACCACACTCTCAAAGAGCGTACAAACTTAGATTTCAGAGTATTTATAAATGACGATTTTGGTCTTTTAGCAATACGTTTAACAAAAGAGCCATTGAATAAGAGAAGTTATGAAACCGATAATTATTTAGGAGCTTTAAAGCCCACTATTGCCTCAGCGATGGTTCTATTGACAACGGAAGGGTTGCAGAGAGATTCTAAAGTTGTGGATAACTTTTGCGGGAGCGGGACTATCCTCTGCGAGGCACATCTAGAAAATTTCAATGTTTTTGGAGGAGACATAAATCCAACAGGT
>CAZHSR010000002.1:0-1739 GCA_964535155.1 uncultured Candidatus Saccharibacteria bacterium | reverse complement strand
AAATATGGAGACAAAGTACGCAAAAAGAGTTTAGTGTTACTTTAACAAGAAGAAGTTTAAAAGAATTAGGGAACACTCAAACGGAAAATATCAAAATTCTAGATGCCACCAAAACAAAATGGGACTCAGCCTACTTTGACTGTGCTATTTCTAACCTCCCATGGGATAAACAACACGAAGTCACAAATATTACAGGGCTATATGCAAAAACTATTCTAGAGTATAAGCGTATCCTTAAACCAAATTTCAAACTTTGTATTATCTGTCATAAACCAGAGCTTTTAATTAAACATATTAAAAAAGTATTCGGTGAGGTCACATTACAAAGGATAGATATAGGATATTTAGGGCAAACTCCAGCTATAGTGTTAGCGACTAGTTGACCCTATACTCTCTATATGGTTGCAAAAAAAGAATTTATAACTAAAGATTTTGTCTCTAAGATAGCTGGGCTATTTAACTCCTCTCTATCATCATATTCTATAGATTTTCAAACTGAAGGATCTTCAGGAAAGGTATTTAGACTCTCTCTACTTCTAAAAACTGGAGAGGTTCATGACTTAATTATCCGACCAGAAATACCCGAATTTAAAGAATTTTATGAAAAGATTTTATTAAGCTACAAGCTAGACTATCCACAAGTTTATGGTTTTCTGACACACAACTATGAATTCTTTGTTATCCAAAAATACATTAGCCATGAATATGCCGACTATACCAGTACGAGGCACTACTATGTGGCACTGGAATGGTTAATAAAAAAGGATAGAGTCCTCCAAGGAAATATTGAAAAACTTTCAAATCATGCCCTCCCCTATCTTCACATTAAAAAGTTTTATGGATTAAGGGAATGGTATGGGGAAATTTTCAAAAGTTTTGAGAGTAAAAACTGCCCATTAATAAATGAGCCATTAATAAATAGCTTACAGGTATCCACAAATTTATTTGAAGAGAGTTTATATACCTTAGAAAACTCAAAAAACAAAACAATTATCCATGGGGATTTATCTTTACATAATTTTTTATTCACGAACATTGGAGAGACATTTGTGATTGATTGGACACAGCCAAGAATTGGTTCTGTAGCTGTGGATTTGGCTAGCATTATTGATTCTGCACCTAATAATCTTAAAAAAGAACTTTTTAGGATTTATCAAGATTCTTTTTCAACCGAAGATATTGATGCGGAGTACAAAAAAGCCGTGAAAATAAGAAATTTAAGTTATTTTGCTTGGATGGCCTTAATGTTTAATAATAATGAGGGTAAGGAAATAGACTTAGAGGAAATGTCTAGGGTAAGAGATGCACTACAAAACAATATGAATTTAAAGCTGTATTAAACTTCTTCTTGTCATTGTATTTAAAGTTTTTTGTCTATTCTTGCAAATCCTCCGGTAACATGTTACTATACCTCAATGACAACACTCACATACAGAACAAATGTTCTTTTAACGGAACAAGAACATCGATTGGTGGTAGCTATAGCAGAAAGTAAGAAAATAAGCATAAATCAAGTTATAAGGGATGCTATTGCTGCCCTTCAAGGGAAAGGTTATTCCTATGAGGCTGAAAGAAGGAAAAAGGCTTTAAGTATTTTAAGGGATTCAGCAAAAAAGATAGACACAAAAGGAATAAATTATAGAGACCTTATAGAGGAAGGGAGGAGATACTAATGCCAAAAAAGCAAGTGGTAGTAGATTCTTCTGCAATTCTTGCGTATATCTTTCCTGATGAGGAAT
>CAZHSR010000001.1:13895-53693 GCA_964535155.1 uncultured Candidatus Saccharibacteria bacterium | reverse complement strand
CTTCTTGCCAGGTGGCGCCAGAAATTGTCCCAGTATGTGCCGAAGTAGCCCCCGCACTTTGCCTGTCCTCAGAAGCCACGCTGTTATAGGCAGAGACCCCTTGACCCTCGTCTAATTTCCAGTGAGCAATGGGGCCGCAAGTGTAATTTTCATCGTCATAAGTGACATTGATGCTGTCCAAAACTGGAGTGTCGCCACTGGCACTGGATGTAAACTGGACTTTGTAGTAAAAGGTGGGTTCTCGCCAGCGTAATTCGCAAAGGCTAATTTTGTTCCTGTCGCTGTTTTCTTTTAAGGCGTAAAGCTCGTCGGTGCCGTTTAAAACGCCTGTGGAGTTGTACCAGTTGGTTCCGTCTTCGCTAAACTGAATTGTGGCAGAGGCTCCGCTTGGCATGGTTGACATGCTGTATTCAAATTCGGTAATAACTTCCACGGTTTCGCCGTCCAAAATGTTGCTGGAAGTAAGTGTACCAGTTGTGGCGTATTCACTGGTGGTAAAGGGTTCCCAGGTTCCATAAGTTGTGCCCTCTGGATTTGTTGCAAAAGCCCTTATGTAATAAGTTGTATTTGGGGTTAGACCCGTAATTTCCAGCGAATATTCTTCTTCCCCAAAATCTCCTGTTTCGCTGGTTTCCCAGGTTGCAGTTTCCGTTAAGCCATATTGAAATCCCCTTTGCGTTGCGTTTCCCCCTGTAATTGCATCTATTTCTCCATTAGCTGTAGCAGATGTTGGCTTAACATATGTAGGATCCAAGGTTTCAGCCGATGCACCAGGTGCATAATAAAGCACTATTTCGGTTAATGTGGCGGTTGCACTTGTGTCAGAAGTATCCATTTGAATCTTGTAATAAAAAATATTGTCAGACCAGCCTAATGTTGCTAGGGAGATGGCGTCTTCTTCCAATGTGAAGTCCCCTTGTGAAAGTGTGTCCCAGGCGCCTTGTACTCCTGCAGAACTATACCAAGTGGAATTGTCATTGGAAAATTGCACTTGTGCTGTTGTCCCAGCTGGAAGGGAATTTAAGTTGTATCCAAAGGCGTCAATGGAAGATACGCCAATTCCCGAAAGCAAATTACTTGAAGTGAGTGTTCCAGTTGAGGTGTATGTGGCTGCAAATGCCAAGGATAATCCTTGGGTAAAGACTGTTATCAAAGCAATAGCCACAAGGGGCCTTATCAAAAAACGATGACATTTGTACCTAAATCTTTTATTAATGGGCAGAACCCAGGAGAATCCTCGAAACATGGGTTAAGTATATCAATAAAAAATTTGTCTACCAATCTATACTTTACTTTGGAGTGTACTCCAGAAAAATCAACAAAAATTTGGAGTGTACTCAAAACCCAAGTAATGGTAATGTGGTCTTTTTATATTTAAACATTAGGTTGAAGTGGAGATAAATTCAACTCTTCAAAGAATTTTTTCAAAATCTCAGTATTCAGAACTTCTTTATATGTAACCGTATCAGCTTCCATTGAGATTTCATTTAATGCTAAAGCAAAATTTCTTAAAATGTTTTCCTTGGAAAAGGGCTTTCTGATTTCCTTTTGGGGTATCAGGGATATGGAGTTTTTAATGTTTATATTTAGCTTGGTTATCATCATATATAAATCATAAAAATCTCTATATCTAAACCTGTCATTACAAGCCCGCAATTTTTCTGCACATATCTCCACAGGATCCATTACATTTACGGAAAAGTCTAAATCCCACACATTTTTATACTGCCTATGGACTGTGGGTAATATCACATTTTGCATTCTATCCACCTCAAACTTTATGCTATTTGGAGTGTCAAGAATACCGTAATACTTTAACCTTTCAATCTTTATTGTAGCAGTGGATTCATACTCTTTCTTAAATTCAAACATAGCCAATTTGTCAAAAATCTCCCTAATTTCCTCTATGCATATGTCTTTATCAATTGCAGTAAAATCCAAGTCCTCAGAAAATCTTAATTGGTCTAGATAACAATGATATATAGAGGTTCCCCCCTTAAAAATGAGGGCATTTGATAATGATGATTCTGAAACCACTTTCATGACTTGTGTCAGAAAATAATCTTTTTCGGCATCATGTAAGGGATAATTTAATACCGATTTGGCGGTGTATTCCAATTGCTCTCTAGTTATTAAATCAATCATTAATTTGATTTTCCAATATAGAGTTGTAATAAAGTCTCCATTTATTACTGAATTTATCGGAATCCTTTAGCATGCGAGAAGTTGATTTTTTATTAATTAACCCCTCCAAATCCTTGCTATCAATCTCTAAAATATCCAGTAATAAACCTAATATTTTTATTGTCGTCTGCGAATAATTTTCCGCATATTCGTTTAACAGACTAAAATTAATCTCCGATTTATATGTGCTTAATTTTTCCAAAACTAAACTTACAGTACTAATGGACCTTTTATATTCAAGAAGATCCAATAGTGCCCTTTCCTTTGTAGCAATTTCCGCGTTTCCCCCATCAACTCTTTCAAGATTAAACCCAAAATACTGATTCTGCTTAACTTTTATGTATTCATAGCTTATTCCCTCCAAATTTTTGGTTAAGTATTGCTTTAATGAGATAGACCTATATTTACTAATCCCCTGGTCAAATAGCCCATGGAATTTTAGGGCTGCTTCAAAAGAAACAAAGGACTTCTCCCCTATAATATTTGCTATTAGGTAGTTGGATATAGAGATGTAGCTTAAACTTCCTAATTTAGCAATGTAATAAGTCCCTTTTTTTAGTTTCACCAAAAATCCTTTTTTTATAAGCGAGGAAATTTTTTTGTTTACATCTATATATGTACCTAGATATTTGCTTAATGCTGCATTTGTTACAATTCGGCCTTTTTTTATAAGGACAAGTTCAATAATTTTTATGTCTTCCATGTGTAGATTATACTAGATAATTACCTTCTGTGTCAATTATCTCTTATTTGATACACCAGTTTTTATTTAGGTTGCAATAAAATGTACAGAAGTGTATATTTTAATGAAACATGCCCTTAAAAAAACTTACAAAAATATTTAGCAAAATCCCCCTTACCACCTTGCCCACTTCCCTCCGTGCCCTCCCCGCCACAAAAAAATCCCGAATAATCCTTGGCACAATAGTAGCCACCGTTTTAATTGCCACAATTTCCATTTTAACCCTTGTTGCCCGCGCCGTTTCCCTTTCCGTTACGGAAGACTTTAACGATCCAGAACAAATTGCCTCCAAAGTTGATATGACAATTTGTAATGGTCAGGTCTTATTATCAGAAGCTACTTGGTCCACTTTAACCGAATGTAACTGCAACTCAATCTCTGGTTGGTATTGGTACGAAACCAACGGAAGAGGTGCCTGCTGGTCTAAGACTTTGGCAGACACTGTGAGCTGGAATAAAGGGGTTGGAGATGATGTTGATAACCCCGGGGCTTACACTTGCGCCAGTGATGTTCCCGCACTCAAGGACCGAATGATAGCAGCGTCAGCTGGTCAGTGGTACAAGTTGGTTTCTAGTGTAAATAGTGTAACCATAACCAGTTCTCATAATGGTTCGGCTGGGTATAGCAGTATTTCTGCATTGGCAATTTCCGATTGTTTAGACGGCACCAGAGATTTATGTACTGGGAATGGCTGTTTGGGTGCTGATTTAGCTGCAGTAAATGCCTCTTTAGCAACATGGGCTTTGGCAACAGGAAGTAAGTCTGCTTTGCCATATTACGCGTCCAGTACGAGTGTAGGTAATGATTTCCAAAATGCCTGTGAGCAACACTCAAGTAATGACTATCCCTTGGCCTGTTACGGGGGGTTATTTTATGCTAACAGGAAGACATGCAACGACGGTGATACTAATTATAGTTGGGCTTCCGCCGCCTACAATACTACTTATGCAAGGATCTTAGGCTACTCTAGTTGTTCCCTTGTCTTTCTCAATAGCGCTAGTGGTGCTGGTAGTACTATCGGGTTTCGGGTTGTGTTGCGTCCCTGAGAAGTATTTAGACTCTGCTCATTTGAGCAGCCACGTAGTGGCTGCATAACCTTTTGCAAAGCAAAAGGTTTTCAAGCCAAAGGCTTGAACCAAGTTCTTTGCGTAGCAAAGAACGCAAAAAATTTTTATGGCACAATATACACAACTTACCATCTTTCAAAAATCTTATGATCTTCTTCTTAGAATATATAAAGAAATACATAAATTTCCAAAAGAATATAGATATAGCCTGGGACAAAGCCTACAGACAGCCTGTTTGGAATTTTTAGACTGTATAATTATTGCCAATTCTGAAATTAACAAAAAGCCCCATTTAAAGAAAGCAAATACACATTTAGACCGTATGCGTATTTACATTCGGTTATGTTTTGGTTTAAAAATAATAGGTGTTAAAAAATATGAAGTTCTTTCAAAATATGTAGATGAGGTGGGTAAAATGTTAGGAGGCTGGATAAAATCGTCCTAGTCCTTCTATTTGCCCACTCATCGCCCTGGCCAGAATTTTGAACTAGTTTAAAAGACCCTTAAACGGCTCAAAAGTGTAACAAAGCCAGCCTAACAGCAAGCTTTGTTTCAAGGTTAGAAACCTTGGCCAAAAAATACTTCGGTCTCTTTCCTGCAATATAAATTGGCTTAAGGCCAAAGATTGCAGATAAATATGGATTGAGTAACTAAAAAAGCTTTGAGGATCTATGCAAGAAACCATACTCTGTTTATTGGTTAATATGAGATTGGTTTCTAAAGGGTTTATTAAACCGCAAAAGTGAAGAGACTAACAAACATGGGTGTTATTTGTCCTGACACTTTGCTTTTTTGTTTTGTTGCCTATATAGTTGGGCTTCCGCCGCCAACAATACAACTAATGCAAGGATCTTAGGCAACTCTAGTTGTTCCAATGTCAATAACAATAACACTAGTAATGCAAATAGTAATATCGGGTTTCGGGTTGTGTTGCGTCCCTGGAAGTATTTAACTTTGGGCTCCAACTCTAGCTTTTTTTAGCTTGGTTGGGGCTCTTAGTTTTCTTTAATTTAAAGTATTTATATCCGTTTATTGGAATTAGATAGTCTTTTAAAATTCCAAAGTGTTTTTCCCAAAGGTTTTTCCGTAATTTATAGCTTTTTGCATGTCCAAAATGGGCATAATAGGAGTTGATGCTGGATACAATAAATTCCCAATCCACCTCGTTTTCTCCCTTCTTCGTCCCTTCCCGTCTCGCCTCGTTTTCCCCTACCATTCTCTTAAACTCCCACAACTTTCTCTTTAAGGTTTTGATTACCCTTTTTCTAACAATCAAATAATCTGGCTTAATAACATATCCCAAGGCATCAATTCCCTTAGAAATCACCTCTATTTTGCATTTATTTGGATGCAACTCTAGTGCCAATTTTTCCAGTAAAAACACATTAATTTTTTGCAAAATCTCTTCCAGTTTTTCTCTATTTATATCCAAAATGACAAAGTCATCCACGTATCGTACATAAAATTTGCACTTTAAAGAATGCTTCACATACTGATCTAGCTCATTTAAATAAACATTTGCAAAAAATTGGGAGGTTGAATTTCCTATTGGAAGGCCTTGCCCTTTTGGTGTAAAAAACAAAGATTTTTGAGGCGGAACTTTTTGAAATAAACTTGGATGTCCTTTTCTAATGGGATTTTGTGTGCAATCATGGAAAATTATTAATTTTGTAAGGTCTAGAATTTCTTTGTTGTGAATATGTTTTTTTATTAAGTTAAACAAAATGTTGTGGTTAATGGAAGGAAAGAAGTTTTTTATATCTGCCTGTAAATAAAACGCCTTTTGATTGCCGTTTTTTGTAATTTTTCTTGCAAAAATTTGCAACCTTTTAACCGCTAAGTGAGTGCCTTTGTTTTTTCGATTGGCAAAGCTGTCATAAATAAATTTTGGCTCAAAGACAGGCTGAATGTGATTAACAATAATGTGATGAATAACTCTGTCTCTAAACTCCGCGGCAAATATTTCTCTTACTTTTGGCTCAGTAACTACAAATACGGAAAACCTGCCCGGGTTATATGTTTTTGATTTTAGGTCGGCTTCCAAGGAAATCAGCTCTTTTTCTAGGTTTATTTCAAATTTAGCTGAAGAGGTTTTTAGCCTTTTGTTCTTTTGACATTGTTTGTACGCGCTTAGCAAAGTTTGGAACACATCTTAAAGGATAATCCTTTGCCGAATACGCACTTCTGCTTGTTGCTAAAGTCTAAGGGGCTATATTGCCCAAGGATAATCCTTCATAAAAAACGGGCTTTGTCCTGTTGCTAACACCAAAAGTTCTATTTCCTGCAAGGATTATCCTTCATTGGGTCTACAAATTTAGCGAAATTCGTAGAGTTGGGTCTACAAATTATTATAAATTCGGATAGTTTCAACTATTTTTGATAAATATTGGGATCTAGTGTAAAATCATCTTATGTCAAGGCCCCACTGAATTTTCAGTGTTGGATGCAAGAAAGCCTCTGTTTATACAGAGGCTTTTTTGTTCGCTACATATTTGGTAAAATAACCATGTCGATGCTTCTCTTATGTTAATCATAAGTAAAGAGAGGATGGCAGGAAAGCTCTTGGGAGACCAAGGGCTTTTTTGTTTTTTGCTATTTTACTCTTAAATAGAATTTAGGCTTCTAAAACGATTAAGGGATAACCTTTAAAAGATTACAAGCTAAAATCTCTTATGCGCATCCACAAAAAACCTAATTTTATTTACAGTATCTTCTACTAACTTTCTTTTAACAAAATCCCTTTCCGATTGCCCTTTTAACAGCTCCCCCAATCCCAAATGCACATTTGCAGAATTAAAAGTTTCTTCAATAAACTTTGGCAACGCCTCTACATATTCCAAAAAAGCTTTTCCAGACGCCTCACTAACCACATTCTCATTTATATCCCAGTTTTTTGAAAAGAAAAAATTTATATCATACAAATCCCTAGCCGAAGGGTTTACACGCATTGTTAAAGCTAATAACTTGTTTGCAAATAAATCCGCTCGCTTCATAATTAAAAAAGATGTTCCATAAAATTCTTTCAATTCGTATGCATTGATTTTTTCTATTTCTCTTGTTGAAATTTCAATTTTTATACCGCTTTTATTTGGCGTATGTACAACATAAAAGAATATAGTATTTGCCTTAATGTGTCTGTCCCTAACCTCGCCATGTTTCTTTAGCAGTTCTTCCAATTTTTCAAAGACTTGATTTGCCAGCGTACTTTTAGAGCTTTCATCCTCAATTGTGCCTTTACTCTCATCGATTGAGTCCCTTGTAGAAATCAAGTTAAAATCCAAATCGGTAGAGAATCTGGGCAATTCATAAAAAAAGTATGCACAGGTTCCACCTTTAAAGCCAAGTTTATTTGACAAAAAATTATCGTTGTAAATATCATCCAAGATGTTTCGCATTGTAGTCTCATGTTTTAGTCTATCTAACATATTTTTCCAGCCTTTCTATTGCCCTAAAAATTGAGGCTCTATTATAAATTTGAGCCATTTCTTTTAGTTTGGCAAAATCAATACTTCTTAAATTATCAAAGGTGAAATTTGGGCTTATATAAAGCATATCTAGCATTGCTCGTTCTTTTGAAGCCACAAAATAATTATTCTCTGGAATTATCCCCGTTGGATTAAGCAGAATCTCGTCTTTAATTTTCCTAAATACTATTTTAAGTGCTAGTGGGTCATTTTGAATCTGTATTTCACGCGAATCTTTTGCTGCTAAAGTAATTCGGTTATCCCACTGGAAAATTATCCCCTCTATATAGAGAACTGTCTCAAAGGAAATATATGAGGGGGTTTTGATTTTATTTGCAAGCTCCAACTCATTTATTGGACGATTTGGGAAGGAATAGATTCCGCGCTTAATTTTTTGAATTTTCCCTGCTTTTGAAAGGTATGAAATGCGTTGAATCAGGCTTTTATAGTTTTCATATTGCCATATTTTATTAAGGTCTTGAGTTGTAAAAACTGTCTTGGTGGTTGTGGTAAGGGGTTCAAGGAGGCTCTTGGTTGTTTTAGCCTTGGGTTTTGGTGGGTTAGTTGGGGTTGTTTTTGTGGTTTTGTCGTTCATAAGTTATAGAAATTATATACTTTCTAACGATGGGTTGTAAAGTTTCAATTATTTAGGGGCCTTTCTAAAATGCTCCAATCCTTTGAAGCTACAAAATCGCATTAGCAATCAAAAAATAAATCAGAACACTCATCAAATCCTGAATAGAAGTTGCAATAGGCCCACTCACATTTGCGGGATCTCTTTTTAATTTAATAGACAAAAACGGAATCAAAAATCCCGAAAGAATTGCGGATAATATTGTTGCAAAGACCCCAATTCCAAGTACGCTTGCAATTTTTATATCTTGGTAAAAAATCCATCCGTAAGTAAGTAGGAAAATTCCTATTGTTATAGCAATTAAAAGCACTATTAAAAAGTGCCGTAAAAAATACTTAAAGTACGCAATCTTGTTGTTGTGAGCAGAATCCCTTATTAAAAAAGCTGTCACTTGTTGTCCCACTGCATTGCTTGCGTAAACCATTAAGGGAATAAAAGCTGCTATTAAAATGTTTTTTTCCAATGTGGCCTCAAAAAATGAAATTGTTTGTGCCATAAAAAGCCCACCAAATGTTCCCACAATAAGCCAAGGTAACCTTTTTAAAAACGACTTAAAAACTGGGGTCTTCATTATGTTATCTTCACTAAAGCCTTCTTTGCTAATTTTCCCATGCCCAGAAATTCCTGCAAACTTTAACAAGTCTTCTTCCTTTTCTCTATGCATAATGGAAAGGATTGTGTCACTTGGAATTACGCCTAAGAATTCTCCTTCTTTATCCGTAATAGGCACTGCCTTTATTCCGTGCTCTAGTGATAGGTTAGCTGCCTTTTCCTGCGATGAGTGCGGGCGTACACTAACAATTTCCGTTTTCATTAGCTCTTTTAGGGCTTTCTCCCCGCCTTCGGTAGCGTTTTCAAAAAGATCCTTAATAGAAACTATGCCAATTAATGAATTTTCAGTATTTGTTATGTAAATGTAGTTAATGGTGTCAAATTCTGCCGATTTTTGTGAAATCATTGCCAAAGTTTTATAAACTGTGGCAGTTTGACTTGTCACCGGAACTTTTTGTGTCGCCACTTTTATGGCAGCGTCTTTTGGGTAGGTTTTTTGCAGTTCCACATTAATATCATAGTGTACCCAGAACTTATTTTCAATGCTAAACAAATTCCCCTTGGGAGTCTTATTTAGTGATATTATTTTTCTAATGCCGTATTTTTTAATTTTAAGTCCCCTAATTTTTTTAATCCTTGGAATATTTTTGTTTAAAGGAAAACTGTTATATGTTTCTATTGTCTCCTTGGCCATTGCCTTACTGGTGGGAAGATTTTATTGGCACATGTATAACTTTGCTGTCCTTGGGGCTTTATTAAAGGCTTTTTTTATCGCCTTTGACATCTCCCTAATAATTTTTGGTGCCATGATGTTTTTGGAGTTTATGAAAAAGCACCATGTTATTAGGTCCATTATTTTGCATCTGTATAAGCTTTCTGATGATTTGAGAATTCAATTTATTTTTATTGGTTGGCTCTTTGGGGCTTTTATAGAAGGTACTGCTGGATTCGGCGTACCCGGACTTTTGATTTCGCCTTTGTTAATTGGTCTTGGTTTAACCCCTGTACAGGCTGTTTCTTTGGCATTGCTTTCAAATACTGTACCTGTAACTTTTGGTGCTGCAGGAACTCCTATAAGAGTTGGTTTATATAGTTTTGATAACCCTCAAATAACTTTATATACGGCAAATTTTGGTTTCATTATGTCTTTAATTTGGCCAATTGTGCTTTTATTTGTGCTTACTTCCTTTTTGCAAAAGGATCGGCGGTATTTTTTCACGGGTTTGCCTTTTGCTTTTATGTCTGGATTAGCTTTTGGATTACCTTATTTGTTATTTTCTCGGATCAATTCTGGACTTCCCACTATTGCAGGTTCAATCATTGGTTTTCTCATAATGGGAATTTTGGTTCGGTTGTTTAAGAAGCCCTCGGTGGAAGTTGTCTTAACTGACAAAATTAGAGAGGTTTTAAATGTATCTCACATCGATGAGAGGTTGCCTCTTTATAAGACAGTTTTACCCTATGTTTTTTTAATTTTCTTCATTTTAATAGGGACTCTTATTCCCTCTTTTGACAAGTCTAACACGATAACTTTTTTTGGTAGTTTTTTGCATACTTTTAGATTATTAAACCCTGGGATTCCTTTTATATTAGCGTTGGCTTTGTCTTTGCTTATTTTTCCAGTAAAAAAAGGCGATTTTAAAGAGGTTTTTAATGTGGTTTTACCCAAGCTTTTTAAGACAGCACTTTTAATTTTTCTCATAACGGGAATTATGCAACTTATCATTTCCAGTAAGCTAAATGGTGGTACTGGGCTTGGCATGCTGGATGTTTTATTTGCTAGCTTCCATCCCAGCTCTGCCATTTATTTTGTGCCGTTGTTGGGTGCACTTGGAGCTTTTCTCTCTGGAAGTGCCACCGTGTCAAATATTTTAATCGGCGACATAACTGGAAGTTTCTTTGCGGACATGGCGTTAATTTTGCCCGCTATTTTGGGTATTCAGCTTTTGGGCGCCACAGGTGGAAATATGATTTCTTTGCAAAACATTATAACTGGGCAGTTAACAGCGGGGCCAATTCAAGATCAAGAAGTAGCAATTCTAAAGAAAACTTTTCCGTGGTTTTTACTGTATGTGACAATTGTCACACTAATTTTTTCAAGGATAATCCTTGTCCAAAACTAGGTTTCGCCTTTTTACAAAGCCAGAAAGTACTAAAGTAGCTAAGGATAATCCTTGTCGGAAAGCGTACATTTCGTTTGTATGAAAGCCAATAATGGTATTATGCTAAAGGATTATCCTTAAGCACCTCGTTGTTCCGGCTGACCCCCGCGCAATTTGTCATACTGCTTCTTATACCTGGCAATGGTCTCCTCCACTGGGCCGTTTCCCACTTCCAGTCGTAAAAGGTCAATAACATTAATCGTGTCATAAATGTCAAACTTCTTATCCAGCTTATAAATTGCATCTCGCCATAAAATAGCCTTTTCATAATCTCCATTATTTGCTGCCACTTTTTCTTGTTCCTTCATCAAATCGATGAATGCCCAATAAACCCCTTCTTCTACTCCGCCAATTCCAAATGTGCGGTCCTTAAAAGGAATCCTTAAAAACTGATTTTGCTGAACAGCCATTTCTCTAACAATTCCCTGTCGTTGCCACTCGGCTGCTTTAGAAACAATCCCCATGTAGTGCTTGTAAGCTGTAAAAATCACATTCTCCGAAACTTTTTCCAAAGACAAGACCACATCCAAAAGCCTAAAAGCGCCATCTTCAATCATTTCTAGGCTCCACCAAGGCTTTGCCGAAGCCCACCAAAAGTGATCACTAGCCAAAGCCATATCCATTTTGTGCCTAATTTGCTCATAATTTTCCGCATTTTTTGTGTAGTCTTGCACCATTTTTAAAACCATGTCCAAAAATTCCCATTGCTGATCGTGAATTGGGTTTTCTGGGTCTCTCCAAGACAAAAACTGAATTCCCTGTTCAATATCTTGAATGCTGCTTGCCCATGTGGAAGGTTTTGGTGTCACTTTTTCCACTGGAAGTTTATCTGCTTCGCCTTCTAAAAACGTTTCCCCACTTGTGACCCCCAAACTCTCATCCTCCAAAATTTCAAATAAAAGCTTTTCAAAACCAATTCTATGATGCCCAAAAGTTTCGCCATCCATTCCGGTTACTAAATAAGGCTGTTTAAATTCTTCTGCTAAAGCTTGTTTAATAGTTTTTGTATCTCTTGCGACCGCACTCATGATTAAGTTACTGGCACGGCGATTCCTAAAAAATATCGAAATATCTGTATCGTCAAGCTTGTAAATACGGTCAGAAACTGGGAAATTCCCATTATGGGAAAGCGCAATTTCATCCATAATGATCCATTCAAATCCCATCTCTTCAATGATTTTGTCAAGTTTTGGATGATAAGCCATTTCTGGGGGAAAAAATCCCTTTGGTTTATATTCAAATCCCAAAATATTGTTGATTGTTTCCTGATTTTGCAGAATTTGTCGTTTTATTTCTTCTTCAGGAATTAGTGGAATAAGTGCATGAAATTTACAAGAGCCCGTAAGTTCAATTTTTCCTTCCTTAACCGATTTTCTCAAAAGATTTAAGAGGTCGTTATACCCATCCCTTTCAAATAGTTCCAATAAAGAACCGGTAACATTTATGGAAAGGTTTACATTAGGAAGTTCTGCGATTTTCTGCAAAATTGGTAAGTAACTCTGCTTAACAACAGCTTCCAAGATGTCTTTTTGTTGGTTGGCAGGTTGGTAAAAGTGTAAAAAGTTTATCCATTTCATGGCGGTATTATAACCTATTTTTATAATGATTAAGGATAATCCTTGTGAACATCTGCACTTTAGGCTTTTGTTATAGTTTATATCTGAGTTTATGTTAAGGATAATCCTTCTTAAAAGGGGGGTTTTTACCCTAGGGTATGAGCTTAAATCTACTTTTGATTAAGGATTATCCTTTGGATTTCCTCAAAAGACCCACATTCCATCAGCCTTTGCCTCAATTCATTTGCGCCATCAAAACCTCTTACATAAATTTTAAAAAACTTTTTCATAATGGCAAAATTCTTCTCTTTTCCCCATGTTTCTTCAAATAATTGTGTGTGTTTTAGCAATAAATTTAAATGTTCTTCAACAGAGTGTCTGGTTTTTTCACTTTCACAAACCGAATGTTTTTTTGCACCTTCCTTTTCAAAGATCCAAGGGTTACTAAAAATCCCCCTTCCAATCATTACACCATCCACCCCAAATTCCTCAGCCTTTCCCCCAGCATCTTCCCAGCTTTCCACATCGCCATTTCCCACAATCAAAGTCTCAACTCCCATTTCATCCCGTACCTTTGCAACTTTTCCTATTTCTTCCCAATTAGCAGGCACTTTTGACATCTGTTTTTTGGTCCGCCCGTGAACTGTCAAACAGGCAATTCCCTGATTTAGCAGGAATTCTGCCCATTCTTCTGTTACGATTTTGTTAAAGCCAATTCTAGTCTTAACGCTCACTGGAAGGTTTTCCGCCTCGCCAATTTTCGCCCCCTCCTTTGCAGCTAAAATCAACTCCCTTGCCAAATCCCAATTCTCAATTAAAGCCGACCCAGCCCCAATTTTCACAACCGATTTATCTGGGCAACCCATGTTTATGTCTATTCCATCAAACCCTAGCTCAGCAACCAAAGTCGCAGCACCTCGCATGGTTTCTGGATTATTTCCCCACAACTGAGCCACAATAGGCCTTTGCTTTTCGGAATACATCAATCGCTTAATAACAGTTTCCCTTCCTGCGGACATTAAGCCGTCTGCATTTGTGAATTCGGTAAAAAATACATCGGGGGGAGCGGTTTCTGCCAAAATTTCTCTAAAAGCAAAATCTGTGACATCTTCCATTGGTGCTAAAGCCAAAAATGGCTTTTTTGTTTTTTTAAGCTCCGCCCAAAATCCAAGATTTGTATCTGAATTTTCCTTCATTATGGGATTATACATTGAAAATTAAAAAAGATGGTTGGTCCTTCCTAATATTGATGGAAGTACCAACCTTTGATACTAAACCTATTCTGGGTCAAAAACTTCAAGCACCCCTGTTAGAATAATTATAAACCACCCGATGGGCGTTGTGAATACGAAACTTAAGATACAAAACCAAAGGAACATGCCAATAGCTAGTGGTATATCAAGTTCCAAAATGCCAGAACTAAACTCAAGGACGAACTTTGAACCCTCATATATGACCCGTAGAACATATAAAGCAATAATGAGAAGTAATGCTCCTCCCAATATTGCTCCCAAAATCCACAGAACCATCATTACGGGTAAAACCGTTTCTCCACCCATCTCTTACCTCCTTAGTTTGATTTCACATAATCTACCTCTTTTTAATAAAAAAATCAATGAATTTGAGTATTATTTAAATTGACGACTTTTAAAGGTTGCGTAAGTCAATTTCCCGAAGAATCATTTTCCCAACACCCCATAATCCCTACCCACTTCTTAGCCTCACCCTTAACATTTTCCGTAAACTGCTTTAATTCCCCCGTGGAATCCCCCAACTCTTCAATCAAACCCGCATAAAACAAAATTGACTCCCATTTATTTTTGGAAGTCTGATACTCCCCTATCATCTTTATAACAGCTTTTTCCTCTGGAAATTTAGACAAAATTTTCCTCAAATATGCTTCCTTTAATTTTCCAGCAACCTCGAACTCCGCATATTCAAAAAATAAATTAATAATTGTTGTCACATCGGTTAAGATGTAGTCATATTTACAATGATCCCAACCGATAATTGCCACAATTTCCTTTCCGTCGCCAGTAACTAAAATGTTTTTTTGGTTTAAATCCCCATGTAAAATGGCTTTTGCAGACTTCCCAACAAAAAACTTTTCCAAATTTTGCTCGTTTTCATCTGCCCATCTTTCAAAAAGTTCTAATTCCTTGGGAATAACCTTTTTTAAAGCGGTTTTGTGCCTTGCAACTTTTCTAAAAAAACTCAATCTTTCTTCTGCTTCAGGGGTTCTAATTCCCATAATTTTGCTAAAGAATTTTTTGTTTTTTGTGAAGCCAATATAAGTGGTAACTTTTTTTCCAAGTTGTTCCGCGGTCTCCTCCGAGAATTTTGAGACGCGACTGTCAACGCCTTCAATAAAGCTTGTCATTGACCAGTAAATCTCTTCGGTGTGGCCGGTGGATTCTGTGACTGCAATCTTGTGTGAATAGCTTTTACCCCTAACAGTTTTTATGGGACGCCTTACTAGAAAGCCTTTTTTGAGCAAAAATTCCATAATTCTCATGGATTCTATAAAGCCTTTCCTTTGCTCTTTGGTTTTGCCTTTTAAAATGTATCCTTTTCTACCCTTATCCGATGGGATTTTAGCACCTTTCTCTTGGGTCCCCTCCGCATAAATTTCAAAAAGATATTTTGTACTCCAACCCTGTTTATACGAGACATCTTTTACCTCGGTTATTTTTACCTCTCCCAAAAAGATTTTAGCAATCTCTTCAACGCTCTGCTTTTCTGGGACTGGTGGTTCTATCTTCATTCTTGCATTTTACCTTATTTCTAAAATCTCTTTTAGTTGTTTTGCCGAATTCTCCCACGAGTATCGATTTGCCCGCTCCTTTGCCTTTTTCACCCTTTCCGCTGTGCTTTCTGGAGCTTCTTCCCAAACCGAATTTACTTTGCTGGCAATATCTTCCACTGAGTAAGGGTCCATATAAACAGCTAAATCCCCTGCTAAAGCTTTATGTGCGGGAATTTCCGAAATAATAAGAGGAGTTTCGCAGGCCATTGCCTCCAAAACGGTCAATCCAAAGCCTTCGTCAAAACTTGCCGAAATAAAAGCTTTTGCATTAGATAAAAGCGGGATCAAATCTTCATCTGAAACCCGCCCCGCAAAGAAAACCTGCTCCCCTACTCCAAATTTTTCTGGCGACGCAATTTCTTCCTCGTAATTCCATCCTTTTTTTCCGCAAACTACTAAATTCACCCTTTTATTATGCTTCTGCTTCAAAATTGCCAAAGCTTCCACAATAGACTTTAAGTTTTTGCGAGGCTGAATTGTTGATACAAAAATCAAATATGGCTCTTGCGGAATTTTATATTTTTCCAAAATCGCATCCACATTTTGTGTAGTGTGAGAAAATTTTGAGGACACTCCTTCGGGAATTACCGTTATCTCGCGATTTCTTATTTTCCACCTAGATTCCAAAATCGCGGTTTTTGTTGCTTGTGACGGCACCACTAACCAATGTGACAGTGCTACCACAATTTTTTCGGGGAGGCCCAGTAGAAAAGGAAAAGTGGATCTTTCTTGATTTGTCCTAAACTCCAGTCCATGAATCATAGAGAACATTTTCACCCTTGGAAAAGCCAAAATTGGAATTGTATGCACCGCAGAAAAAAGCACGTCATATTTTGTGGCTTTGTTCATGGATGCAGTCCAAAGCGCCAGGGCTAGGCTAACTTGAGTCCACGAAAAAACCTTGGGAATAACTTTTACCTCAAAATTTGGAGGGAGGTGTTTTAGTTGGGCGTAAATCTCATCGGATGGGCGGTGGTGCAAAAAAATGGTGTAAAAATTTGCTCTATCAACTTTGCCAAGCCCCAAAATGATGTTTAAGGTATAAATTTCTGGTCCTGCAAAGTGCTTAATCCCAAGCCTTTCGCCATTTATTGCTATTTTCATAGGTCAATTTTAGCATGAAGGATAATCCTTGCCTAAAGCAAGGGTTTAGATTTTATTAATAGTCTAAAGTGCCAATTTCTCTAAGGATTATCCTTGACCCAGTACTTATTTTTGCTCTATATTGTGATCAATAGTATGATTCCCCACAAGGATTATCCTTAAGACTCTGGGTCTATGTTACAATTTTTATATGCCTGATGAATCCATAAGGCCTGAGTCAAAAAAGGCCGAAAAAATCTCTCCTATTCATGAGCAAATTCAACAAGAAATAATTGCGGAGCTAACAGAAATAGGAATTACAATACCAGAGGCTGAGGCAGGCTCTTGGGAGGCTGTCTCCCCATCGGAATGGAATGCTGCCCAATTAGAAGCCTTTACAACTTATATTTATAGTGATGACAAGCGAATTGTTCCCCACGAATTGAGCGCAATTCTTGCATCCACAGCCACAGAAAAGCCCCTCGTTGATGGATTTCCTCTTGGTAAGGCACCAAGTTTATCCCCGGAATTAAGACAAGCAATAGCTGAGACTTACCCAATGGGAATTGACCAGTACTTTAACGGAATTTTGGATTTGGAAAGATTTAAGGATCTAGCCTATGCAACAGAATATGCCACAAACCTTGGCATTACTTTAACTAAGCCTGAAGAAATTGAGTATTTTTCCCGATTAATGGGAGGAGTA
This sequence comes from uncultured Candidatus Saccharibacteria bacterium, assembly GCA_964535155.1. Lineage (GTDB taxonomy): Bacteria > Patescibacteriota > WWE3 > UBA101185 > UBA10185 > JAGPFW01. The sequence goes on along the minus strand of CAZHSR010000001.1, from coordinate 36,737 downwards.
GGCTATATGATGGGAAATACCACAGGAAATTCTTTGGCAAGAAATAGTGAGATGTTTTTATCCACTGTGTATTGGGCACAATTTTTATCTCGTGCGGAGGCAATGGCTAAAAATTCCCAAGAGACGGAGGAAAAGGCCGAGGCAAATCAAGCAATTCGCGTGATTTCAAATAAGCTAAGAAACAACCTTGTTGAACTTCCCAATTCGGAGGAAAACATAGCTTTTGAAGGCCTCTCTGGTACACATTTGTGGTACCTAATTACATATGGAAATATTGTAAACCAGTCCACTGAAGCTGGCAGGACTGTAAAAGTTGCAGCTACAGGGGAGCCTTTGCCTTTAAGTGTATCTGGTGGAAAGGCTGAAGATTTGCTTAAGGCTAAAAGAGAAGTGAGAGATGTCCCTGTAAGGGATGAAAATGGAACTCCAATTAAGTATGAGACCTATAAGAAAATGCATTACAAATACATGGTTGATACTATGCAGGAGCTTTTGGAAAAGAATGACGCAAAAGCGGAAGGAGATGAAACAGTCCTTTTAGCTTTTACGCAAAGCATAGTAGTTCCAGGTAAAGGCGGAGTTGTCTACAAAGAGATGGATAGCTTTATTAAGTCTTTGGATTTAGCGACTTTAGCAGAATCCCCTGAAATAGAAGCAGAACAAAGAGAGGTAATTTCAAAATATCTTGCAAAAGGAGGAAAATTTGAATTAGTGGTTGATTGTGCCCAAGGAAGATGGAAATCCCCCGCGGAGGTTATAAGACTTATGGAAGAGGCTCATATTGAAGGTTGGGTTATGGCAACAACTTCCAAAGCGGAAGATGGTCCCCCATTTGGCGGATATGCGGTTGGAACAAAAGGTGCTTCTCAAAGATTAAAAACAGATGTTGTCTCTGGAGAGGTTTTTGATCCAAGACAGTTGCAGGAATATTTTGGGGTTGGGTTTTTGCCCGCAGATATTGAGGCTGCTCTTATTGAGCAGTTAAAAAATTCTGGTGAGGAAGGTATTTTTGGTGAGGCGGCAACTTCTGGCGAGGCGGGTACTTTCGATTTAGCGGTTCATTTGTCAACAATGGCAAGAATGTTTGCAGCTCTTCACAATACACAAGAGGCACACGCTACAGAAAATTCCTTGGTGTTTGCAAAGGCTACTCAATTTTTGGTGGATGCTTTTCAGGAATATGCCCAAAAGGATGAGAGGATTAGGATGGAAACAACTGGCAGAGACACGGAATATGAGCTTAGTTCCATTGCTTCTTTTCAGATTTTAGATCCTGAGGGGAAGCCTTATTCCAGTGATGTAATTACAAAACTTCGTAGTCTGGCGCGTATTGGAGTAGATATTGACATTACAACTGGAGAAATTGTTACAGGAAAGCACCCAGTTCAGGCGGGTAACCCCTTTGGGGAAAGTATTTATTTGGACTCGAAAACAGATTTGCCTGTTTCTGCCAAACATCCAGCGTGGGCAAGACTTGGAATTGGTTTAAACGCAATGCGGTTGGTGGCAAGTTCCTTTGAAAAAGAGGTCACAAATCCAGATTTGGCAAGAAAAGAGCTGGAAATGGCAAAACGGGTTTTTGTAGATAATATGGCTAGGATGTCTAGACTTGCCGCAGCTTGGCCAAGGTTGGAGGAGGCGTTTTATAAGGAGTCAGTCTCATTGGATGTGGAGGAGGCTTAGATAGTGAAAAATTATTTTTCAAAGATACTATTTTGCTTTATCTTTGTTCTTTCAGTATTTTCTGTTGCCCCTAAAGTCTTGGCTTTAGAAGAAGTTCCCAATTCCAGTGTAACCGGAAAAGTTGTGGCTGTAGAAAAATCGGTTGTAGTTGACGGCCAAAATATTCAGACCTTGCAAGTTAAGCTTTCCAATGGAGATGTTGTTACAGTAGAAAATTCTCCCGAAGTTTCTGCAAGAAACCTGGAGTTTAAGAAGGGCGACAAGGTGGTTTTGCAGGAATTTATGAAGTTGGAGTCCCTTACTTTGTCCCCTACTTCAGAATCCCCTCAGAAAGTTTATTTAATAACCGATTATCATAGAACCCCTCACTTAACCTTTATATTTGCAATTTTTGTCTTATTAACCTTTTTAGTTGGAAAAAAATATGGTCTATATTCCATTTTAGGAATGGCTTTTTCCTTTTTTGTAATATTTAAATTTATATTGCCTCAAATAATTTTGGGCAGAAATCCAGTATTTGTCACAATATTGGCTTCAGTTGCAATTATTCCTGTTACTTTTTATTTGTCGCACGGCTTCAACAAAAAGACGCATGTTGCCATTGTTAGTACCCTTGTGGCCCTGGTAATTACCGTAATTTTCACTGCTGTCTCGGTCTCTTTGGCGCGTTTGTCTGGTTTTGCCACCGAAGAGGCTTTCTTTGTAAATGAATATTTTTCCGGTATAGATATGCGAGGAATTTTGTTGGCAGGAATAATTATTGGTTTCCTAGGCGTTTTGGATGATATTACTGTTTCGCAATGTAGCGTAGTTATGCAGTTGAAGAAGTCAAATGCCAACTTGGGGACTTTTGAGCTTTATAAAAGTGCCATGGAAATTGGGCGGGATCACATTACTTCTATGGTGAATACTTTGGTTTTGGTTTATGCAGGGGCATCCCTTCCGTTGTTGTTGCTGTTTCTAAATAACAATAGCAATAATAATCCCGGGCTGTCAGAGCCTTTAATGCTTACTTTTAATCGAGAAATCATAGCGGATGAGGTTTTGCGCACTTTGCTGGGTAGCACTGGCTTGATTTTGGCTGTCCCTATTTCTACATTTTTGGCATCAGTTGTCGCGGATTCCTAAGGATAATCCTTGGCTGGAGTGGGGTTTTAGGCTTTAGTGAGAGTCTGAAATACGAATCCCCTCAAGGATTATCCTTTCCTTTCTATGACTCTTTATGACTAGCACTACAATCGCAGACCTTTCTCTGTTTTTTCTAAAAAATGGTATATTTTCATTATGTCCATCGCTCCCACTCAATATGAGTCCACTATAGACATGTCTCCCGATGAATTTTTATCTTGGGTATCCCCGATGTTAGAGTTTGAAGTAAAGAGAAAAATTGAGATCTCTCCTGATGCATCTTGGCTTACAAAAGAAGAACTTCTTGAGGACTATAAAAAAGCACTAGAAAAGGAGAAGGGGTTTTGCAAAGTAGTAGTTGCTGCATATGAGAAATGGTCTGTGGAGCCCGAGCCTTTAGTCCTTTGGGATATTGATGATACTTTAGGAAAATACTTTCCAGTAGTTGCTGAAGATGGTGGTGAGGTTTTAGAATGGAAACTTAGGCCCTCTCTTCCTTTTTTACTCCCATATCTAAGAGGAAATTTTCCAACAATCCGCAATGGGCTTCTTAGTAATAGAATAGATTTAAATACGCAATTAGAGATGCCTGATCAGTTGGGTTCCATAGCTGATTTTTTTGATACATCTCACCTATATTCATGTCGCGGGCAAGCTCCTTCCCCAGTAGTGAAGGCTCATTTTAGAGAAATTGGTGTTTACCCAGATGGTGATCATGAAAGAAAACTTACTATCGTGTGGAATTTGCGAGACCGGGGTTTAAACGTCAAGGTTATAGATGATAATCGTGTAGCAAAAACCCTTGGAGAAGATGGGGTCTTTACTTTTTATGTAGCCCCTATTGTTTAGTAGTCCCATTATTTTTTTATCTTCTTTTTATGGACTCACGCTCTTATATGTAAGTTCATATATCAGAGAAACAGAGGATATTCACAACGATGCTTCGCTATTTTTCGTAGATTCTTAATGAGAGTGCCTGAAAAACAGAGCTTTCCGCATATCCCCATGTTTGATAGCCATAAACTTCCACTTGTTTATACAAAAAATCGTCAATTGGATAAATGTCTTGGGCCTCTGGCGGATTAATTTGAATTTTGCCTATATATAAGGGATTACCAAAAGCGTTATTTACAAGTAATGCTTGTGGCTCAAAATACATCCAGTACCAGTAGTCACCAAGTTCTAGTTCTTCTGGTATAGTTTCCTTTTTAATTGTGCCTATTAGCATTTGCCCAATGTCTTCCCCTAATGAGTTAATTATTTGGGTTTCTTGGGGTTGGTCTATATTTGTGCATTGGTTACATTGGGAAAAATTTGTCCTATTGACTGCAAAAATAAAACTTAGAAAGCTCAGAATCAGCAAGGAAATTAAAAAAGGAAAAATTGTTTGTACTTTTGTGTGCATACCTAAATTTTAACATTTTTTTAAGTTTTTTAAGGATAATCCTTGGACAGAGTAGGGCTTTGGGCTTTAGTGAGAGTCTGAAATACGAATCCCCTCAAGGATTATCCTTTACGCTATCCTGGTTTTGCACCATTGCAACAGTCTATACCCCCAAAACCGCCAAGGATAATCCCTCAAGTTACTCAAGTTATAGGTAATTTGGTACAATCAACCTCATGATAATTGGCTCAAATGTTAGTAAAACCTTTACAAGCACCTCAATTATTGAAGGTGTTGATTTTAAACTTGGAAACAAGCAGAAGGTTGCCCTTGTGGGAAAAAACGGTTGCGGGAAATCAACCCTGCTAAAGCTGATCTCAGGAGAACTAACCACAGATACAGGCTCCGTTAAAAATGAGGGCGAAATAATTGGCTATATCCCGCAGGAGTTCAACTTCCCTTCGCAGGAGCAGTTAGTTGGCGAATACCTAGAAACCTACCTAGAAAACCCATGGGAATTTTATAGAGTAGAAAAACTTGTTGCAGACCTAGAATTTCATAATTTTGATCAGTATCAAGAAATTGGCACTTTAAGCGAAGGACAAAAGATGAAACTAGAAGTCCTAGCAATTCTGTTGCAAGAACCCACTCTTTTGTTAATTGACGAACCAACAAACCACCTAGATATTGAAGGGATTTTATGGTTTGAAAAGTACATCAAATCGCTTAACAAGACCGTTCTAATGATTTCTCATGACAGGCAATTTTTAAACAACACAGTGGATGAGATTTGGGAAATTGATAACAAAAAGCTCTTAAGATTTGCGGGTGATTATGACTTTTACAAGGAGGAAAAATTGCGCCTGGTGAATAAATGGGATGCGGAGTATGTGAGATTTTTAAAGCATAAATCCCAGTTAGAGACACTTTTAGAAAATGTGCACCGAATAAAGGATGGAAAAAAGCGAAGCAAGGCAATTTCTTCCACTAAGAAAAGAATCGAAAGAGAAGTTGGCGGAGAAAATGAGAAAGAAAAATATGTGGATAAAAAGATGCGCAAAATTGGCTTTGAAACCGGAATTACGCACTCAAAATTAATGGTTAGGTTTGCCGAGGTCTCAAAATTTTATGGAGAAAAAAAGGTTTTTGAAAATCTCGACTTTGAAATTCGAGGAGGTCAAAAAATTTGGCTCTTTGGCCCAAATGGCGCTGGAAAGTCCACAATTGTAAACCTGCTAAAAGGCGATGAAACCCCTTCCAGTGGGGAGATTACTATTGGAGAAAATCTAAAAATCGGTTACTTTGTGCAAAAACAAACTCATCTGGATTTTGGGAAAAATTTACTGGAAACATTTATTGAATCCACAGGTTGTTACTATGGAAATGCTTTTGTGGCACTGAGAAAATATATGTTTGATCGAGAGGATGTACAAAAACAGGTTGGAGAATTAAGTCCAGGGCAACGGGCGCGGTTTGCCTTTGCAATTTTTGCTTCCAAAAATTATGACATGCTCGTTTTAGATGAGCCAGATAACCACTTGGATATTGATACCAAAGAGATTCTGGAAAATTCTTTGCGTGAGTATAAGGGAACCTTGCTTCTGGTCTCGCACGATAGGTTTTTTGTTGAGCGGGTGGGTGTGGAGAAGGTTTTGAATTTGCGTGAGGGTGTATTGAGTGAAATTTAATTTTTTCTCCCTTGCCATTTTTCCTTAAAGAATTAAAGAGTGTGCCCCCTTACCTCTTGACTATGGGGCGCTTTTGAGGTACACTTCTCTGATTTGGCTAATAAGCCGGATATATTCGCCAAATCACCACTTAGTTATTTTATTGTAAGGAGGTAATTATTATGTTTAAAACTTTAATAGCAATTGCTATGGTTGTAATGTTAGCAGGTTCTTCAAAAGCTTACGCCGCAACCCAAGCTAAAGCTCAAATTCAAACCAAAGCTACAGTGATGAAGCAAGTTAAAGCAGCTGTAAAAAAGGCTGTTATGAACAAAGGGGCTACTAAAAAGCTTCAGAACAAAGCCCAAGTTAAAACCCAGAGTCAAGTGATGACTCAGAACAAAGTTCAATCTAAAGTTGGCACCAAAACCGGAGCCAATAAATAAGATGTTGGGTGTATTAAAGGCGAGGATCTGCCCGCCTCGCCCAACGGATTCTCGCTAGGTAACTTTACTCCGTCGAATTTATTTCAAAAATCTTCTGTTTTGATTTATGTCCCTTCACTAACTTAACCTGAGATTTTGATACATCAAAGTGTTTTGCTAAAGCTTCTATAATTGTCTTATTTGCTCTCCCTTCCTGTGCTGGCTCTTTTGTATAAATATGTAGAGTTCCTTCCAAATCTTTAACGATTTCTTGTTTTTTGGAATTTGGATGTGCAATTACAGTGATTTTCATTTTTACTTTATATATGCATAAGCAGTTTTTATGTCCTCAATCACCATTCCTTGTTTGGCTTTTTCAATCAGAAAATTCTTACCTATGGGGGAGTATGAAGGAAATAATCTAACTCCATTAAGGTAGTACTCACCATCTCTAATCTTATATGTTGAGCCAGATGTAATAGCCCTTTTGCCAGTGATTCTCTTTGAGATGTAATAGAAGGATTTAATTGCAGTGTCCCCCATTAATAAAATCGCTTTTAGATTATGGAATTTGCTGATTTCTTTCTCTAATTGAAAGGAATCCTTCTCAATTAAACTTTTTTCTATTGGATATGTAACCTCCTTGGATTTTATTGCTGTTGTAGTATAAAATCCTTTATTAACAATCTCTTGTAATGAAGTAATGTTAATACCTGCTCGATTAAAGGCATTTAAAAGATTTTCAACATATATGGGATTGTCCTTGCATGCAAAAAAATCAGTAATATTGACAGGAAGGTATTCTAGAACCAACAGAACCTGAATACTATCTTGAATAATTCTCATAATTAGATGTTACCAAAAACTAGGCAAAACAAGGGATTACTCCTTAATTTTGGGATTCTAGGGTTTCCGTTTTATGAAATCTCTATCCTCCATGAATAAGGGTTTTTTTCCTTGAGTCAGAATATTTTTTCCATATATTAAAATAGCATTTCTATCATTTAAACCCTGCATAAAATTAGAGGCTTGCATATAATTTCTAAATCCCGCCCTGTATGTTGATGCCTCTTTTGGAGTTAAGTATTCTGCATTAGTATCCAAAACATCTTTTAAGAGTGTTTTAATATCCTCCTTGGATTTTCCCTCAATATTTGCTAATTCTTCACTTATCGTTCTATCTGGTATCTTTGACGCATACCATTGTATAAATTCCTGCAAAAGCTCTTCCCCTGTTACGCCTTCTGGTAATCCCAGTAAGTTCTGAGTAAAGGCAGTATCATACTCATCAAAAGGTTGTCCTAGTAGCTTTTCCATAAGTATTGGAAATGTTACAATAACTGTTTCGGTCTCTGTATCTAGGTATGGTGCTTCACTGTAATGCATATAAGAATCTTCCATCCTCATGCAAGCCTCTATTTCGTTCATTCTCTTTCCCCTTTTCACAGATTCTTGCGTGCTTCCCTCTGTTTGAGGAATTCCTTGTGATTTGCTTTCTAGAAAAACCTTTTTTGAAATAACTGTAATATCCAAACTCAATCTATCTTTTTTTATATCTCTTTCATGTGGAGTATCTAGCGAGAAGGTTGTAAACGATTGTCCAAAAAGTCTTTTTAGTAACAGGCTCTCTAAATCGCTAAGTCCATGTTCCTTGCAAAATTCTTCCATTCGCGCATGGTCTCTTGTCTCCTCCTCGCTATGCCAAAAAGGGGTCAGTTTGTCATAAATTAGAATGACATCTATATCCGAAGGTTGCCGAAATTCGGTGACTGAGCTCCCGTACATTACTATTGAAACCCCCTCAACTAACTGTTTTTCTTCCAGTGACTCAATTGCATCAGCAATAACTCCCAATGCTTCGGCAACTGCTTCATGTGTAGTTTGACCCTCTGGTGTAGGATAGTTCCATTCTTCAAGATTAGCCATTATAGAAAGGATAGCATTTTTAAAGGGGTTATTGCTATAATAGATTTATGCAAAAAGGATATGTAATGGCACTAGTAATAATATTTTTTTCCATAGGAGGATTTATGTTTTTCTTTAAAAAATCAAAAAATAGTAATTTAGACAATAGTTCCGGCAATTCTGATAATTTATCATTAGCCAAAGAAAACGGAGAGAAATTAGGAGTTTCCTCTGTGGCAGAAACCCGAGTCGAAAGTATATCCCCTGCAGAAAATACGACTCCCGCAGAGGATGGCCTGGAAAATCCTTCGGTTGGAGCTGTAGAGGAAGAAAAAGAAGAAAAAGCCTACATTGTCACCTTAAAAACCACCAAAGGCGACATTACAATTGCCCTCAACACCAACCAAACCCCCAAAACCGTTCAAAACTTTGTAGACCTCTCCAAAAATGGCTTTTACAATGACACAATTTTCCACCGCGTAATCGAAGGGTTCATGATCCAAGGCGGATGCCCCGAAGGTACAGGCATGGGAGGCCCTGGCTACAAATTTGCAGACGAACCCTTTACTGGCGAATATACCCGTGGCACTGTAGCAATGGCAAATTCTGGCCCAGACACAAACGGAAGCCAGTTTTTTATTATGCACGCTGACTATCCCCTACCCAAAAATTATGTAATTTTTGGCAAGGTCACAAATGGAATGGAAGTTGTTGACGCTATAGCAACAGCTCCAGTGGATAGAAGTTTAACTGGGGAAATGTCCAAGCCAAAAGAGCCAGTTTCAATCGTTTCGGTTGAAGTGTCGGAAAAATAGAATTTTGCTACTTTATTTAAGGACCCCCTCTATCTCTTGAATAAGCCCCCCAGGAGTTACCTCTGATTTTATAATGTAACCATCCGCACCATACTTAAACGCGTCATGAATAATATTGTCGTTATTTAAGTTTGTGAGCATAATAATCTTCCCTTTTTTCAGCTGCTTCTCTCCCATTTCCTTTAGTATAGAAATTCCATCTCTAATAGGAAGCATTATATCCAGTAGTAACAAGTCCCATTTAAGACTGTCTATCAACTCTAATCCGAGACCTGCTCCAGATGCCAAACGCGCCTCATATCCTGATTTAGTAAGAATATCTGTGTAAATTTTGCCCAACTGAGGATCATCTTCTACAATCAGAACCAATTTTTTATTTAATAAACCCATAATCCCTTATATCCTTGTTGCCACTTTTTGTGGTACAAAATTTATTACATCTTCTTTTGGGTATCTTTTTATAACAGAGACACAAACTTCAAATGAGGCTTTCCAAATACTTCCTCATAAGATCCAATTACTTTTTCTAGTGCTTCAATATAGTTAGTTGTGGCAAATTGCAAACCCTCAATGCTATTTGAACTAAAGATAACAGCCCCACTGGATTTAGCCCTACTTATTGCCAAATTTTCGCCTATTATTTGGCTCTGCTCTTTAATAATATCTTGTACTAATGTTTCTGGTTTCATTGGTTTCCCTCTTGCAGTTGTATAGAAACTTTAAAAAAGTCAAGGAAGGAGAAAGTCATAATTGCATAAGATATTGCAAACAAAAACTCCGTAAAATCTGCCATGTAAAAAGTTCCATATATGCTTTTATATAAAAATACTGTGTCCGCAATGTATTGAAATACAAGTGCTGCCAGTATAAATATAACTCTTCTCTTCATGATTCCTCCAAGGAATTTATTAGATAGAAAATATGCCATTATAGCCATGGATACAAATATTGCTTGCCCCATTGGATAGGTAAAGTTCAATGCAGAGATAAGCAGAGATTGCCCCTCTTCCATGGTTCCTTTTACAAAGAAATAATATGAAGTAATAACCATTAAAGCAGGAAGGACTGTTGAAAGGAGCTTAACTTTTGCTGATTTTAGTGATTCCCAAGAGCCTGAGGCTTTTGCAATATACCAGACACCTAAAATATAGCTTGGTATAGTAGAAACAAAGAATATTTCTCCATAAGATGGGTATGAATTTTCAATCCCATCGATTAGGTATTGGATTGAATAAGTGTTTTGGCCCAAAAATTGAAATAAAAGTCCTAGAGAAAAGAAAATTAGGGATTTACCAACATAGCTTTTTCTTCCACCCCATTTTTTGGCTACTATTAAGCCAACTATTCCGCCAAACCCTGCAACAATTCCGTAAGTTAGGGAATAATAGCCTCGGATAGGACTTTCTGGGCTCACAAATAATTCCAAATAGAGCCATAAAAGAGAGTATAAAAGGAAGAGTAGTGTGCACAAGAATGTCAGTGTTTTTCTTAGCTTCATATTTGAGCAGTGGGCTTATCTTAATACTTGAAAAAAGATATTTACCTACTTTGTCTATAATAGATAAAAAATTGCGACTGTCAATACTTATTATGGGATTTATGAAAATTTTGAGCTTATGCTTGTGAAATATTATGAAGCTATCAGAAGCTAAAGTAAATCAAACCGATGCATAGTGCGGATAAAGCCACCAAGAATGCCCCTCTTAAATTTTGAGGCGTTTTTGTTCTCCACTTATCCCCTACTATTGCCATTCCACAACTCATAATTGTTGCTGAAGGCCCTACAATAGCAACATTTCCTACCTCTTGGAGAAGAATCATTACAACAAAAATTAATGGCGCCGATGTTGCTATTGCGGTTATATATAGGGAATGATTTTCCGACATTTTATCTGCCCAAGAAGCTGTCCAAAGATTTACAAGTCCATATATTATTATAAGAATCCACCATACTTCTCTAAAGATAATTGCTAATCCAAGACTTAAGATTCCAGCAATGTATAGTAATTTTTCTCTGTGCGGATCTGCCTTTTTTTCCTCGGTATTTTCCTTTGATTGCAGGACTATTACAGCTATTCCCGCAGTTAGACCCATGATTATAAAATAAGGGTTTTTTACATTTTGTATGGCTCCCTGAAGGAATAATCCACCAAGTGTGTCTGAAATGGTAGAGGATATGGTAAATATTACAAGGGCAACGCCTACATTTTTTACCACTGTTAAACCTTTGACAAAGACTGTGTTCGTGGGTAGCCAAATTGCAATTGCTAGGAAAAAAGCGGTTATTAAGGAAGCTTCGGCCAAATACTCTACAAAAATTAAGGATGCTCCTGTTCCTAATATTGCTGCTGTAATTAATAAAATTGTTCCCATATAGATTTTTATAATAACACAAATTCTATTTTGTTATAATTCCTCCGTGGAAAAAGACTTTGCACAATATCCAGATTTTAAAAAAGTTACCATAGGCGATAAAGATTTCTTTTCTAGCTTTTGCAAAGAATTCCCTTCATACTCCGATTTCAATATATTAAGTTTACTTTCTTGGAATGCAAATGAGGATAATAGCTTTTCAATACTGGATGAGAATTTGGTCATAAGAATTAAAGACTATTTGGGAGAAGGTAACGTATATTCTATATTGGGAAGGAATAATATTGAGGAGTCGCTTCATACCTTATTGCAAGATATGCCTCAACTTTCCTTTGTTCCAGAAGATGTTATTTTAAATCTCTCCTCAAGTGAAGATTTTGACATCCAACCCGACCGAGACAGTTTTGACTATATTTATTCCACTCAAAAAGTATGTGAGACCCAAGGTCCCAAGTTTAAGCACCTTCGGCAAGAGATAAACATTTTTACACGAATGTTTCCAAAATATGAAGTTAAGCCCTTGGATATAAATGATTCTCAAGTGCTAAAGGAAATTCAAGATTTAAGTCACAAGTGGTTTTTGGACAAAGGTTTTGATGAAGAAAAGATTATAGAAGAAGGTGGCATTATTAATACATATTTTAAACACCTTCCCTTCTTTGAAAGTATAACTTTAGGTCTTTATGTGGAAGGAGTTATGGCGGCTTACCTTTCCAGCGAGGTACTAAACAAAGAAATAGTTCTCAGTCATTTTGGGGCATCTAACAGGGATTACAATTCCAGTTTTTACATGATGGAATATGTTACAGCCAAATTTTTGTTTGAGAACGGCTATAAATTTCAAAATGTTGAGCAGGATACTGGTCTTGAGGGTTTACGAAAAGCTAAGGTTTCGTATAATCCAGATCATTTTCTCAAGAAATATACTATTACAAAGAAAGTTTAAAAGCTCTAGCTGGCTTTTCTGTAAGCCAATATAAGCATTTCAGGTTTTAAAGATGCATTCCATTTATATTTATTTAAAAAGGATTTTGGATAATGAGGATAAAATTCCAAAACCTTCTCAAAACCTTTACTTAAAAGCAGTTCATCAAAATATATTGCATCTCTAATATATACTGGAATTTTCACTCCTTCAAAGTTACAAAAACCAACTTCCGGGTCTTCCTCTGAATCAAAATCCTCAAAGAGGTCTTTAATTTTCAGGGAGTCTTTAACATGTTCTTTAGGAAAGATAGCAAAAAGTAGTAGTCCTTCAGGGATCAAAAATTCACACAAGTTATCAATTATCTCATTTACATTTTCATTCCATTCTAGCGAGTGTATTGCTGTCACAACATCCATTTGGCCAACAAATTCTTTATACTCCCCAGTAGTTTCACCATTTTCGGTTAAAAAATATGGGATGGTCTTGGGAGAGCCATTTTTGGCAATCTTCAATAAGGATTCTGAACTATCCAGTCCAACAACATTGTGACCCTGCATATGTAATTTTTGTGCAAACTCCCCTGCCCCACATCCAAAATCAAGAATATTTAGTACCTTTTTTCCTAAAACTTCTGCCTGGTATTTTATTTGCTCAAAAAAAACTGGCCAACCAACATAAATATTTACTGCTGAATCAGGATGGATGTCATAAATATCTTTATGAGTGTTAAATCTATCAACGATTTTTTGATCTTCCCAATATTTAGTTTTTTTGGCAGTTGTAATTGTTGTCACTCCTTGTATTATTGTCACATTTTAATTTTTGTGTCAATTGGAAAGATTTTTTGCTATTTATTAGCAATTACTCACTAACAGGTTCTTCTCCTACTAACCATGTGTCGTATTCTCTTACTGTTTCAAATCCTAGGTTGTTATATAGTTTTAAACCTGCCTCTGACGACATTAAATAAAAAGCTTTTATACCGGGTCTTTTTCCCCCAGAGTAGAGTTCTAGTACTTCTTGCATTAATTCTCTTCCATAACCCTGTCTTTGATGTTCTGGAAGTGTGCCCACATTCCATATTGTGGCAATTCCCTCTGATTCAACAACTGTCATTGTACAGATTGGTTGTTCTGCCTCGTCTCTTCCAACAAAGACTTTTACATTTGGAACTTCTAGGACTTTCTCACCCATCGTTCTTGTAATTACTGCTTCATCAAAATCTAATGCACTCGCCTGTATCTTAATTGCTTCTCCTAGTTCCTGCATATTCGCGACCTCTTGTACTTTGACTCTCCCCACAGTCTCTTCGGGGATAAATCTTTCACATCTTAACTCCATTAAAGGAGTAGTACCACAATGAAGTAATCCTGCTGTTTCTGCAATGGTTCTAAGTTCAACCCCATTTGTGGGGGAAAAAAGTATTGATGGTTTATTGTAACCTTGAAGTATTGAAACCATTGCTACCATATTATCTACAGCTTCTTCTGATAGCCATGTTGAAATCTGGTGGATCTTCTCCCGTGACTACACACCAGGACTCATCAGGTTTATATACCTCAGATTCAAGTCTCTTGGCATCTTGTGAAATTAATAGTACGGCTTCAGCACAAGCTGCTGACACTTCTCTAAAATTTGCTTCGGCGGGAGCGTTCTCGTTAATATTTAATTCCATGTTGTCATTATATAGTTTTTCTTGATGATTTGAATACCAAAAACCAATTGATTTATTCCTTTCCAAATTGTTGTATAATCCAAATATGCCCATCGTTTCTAAAAATCCCAAAGAAGATATTGCCCAAGAAATATATAAGAGAAACCTTGAGCTACTAAAGGAACGAAGGCGTGCGGAAGATTTGTTATATAACGTATCCGAAGGGGTTTTTGCTCTAGACACTGATTATAAAATAACCATTTTTAACAACGCCCTAGAAAAAATGCTTGGATTACCAGGGCATAGTGTTTTGGGGAAAAATATTGATCATGTAATTCATTTGAAAAACGAAGAAGGCGTTCCTATAGATATTAAGCAATATTGCTTTTTACCTCCACAGAAAATGCCAGTTTTATACAACCTAATTTTAAAGTCTGATCAACAAGATTATTATCTAAATGTAAAATTTTCCCAGATCGACTCGGAAGTTAATCCCAATGAGTCTGAATGCTTAATTACAATGTCGGATGTAACAAAGGAAATCCTGTTGGATAAGGCAAAAGATGACTTTCTTTCTTTAGCATCTCATGAGCTTAGAAGTCCCCTAACTGTTATAAAAAGTGTTTTATGGTTATTGCAAGAGGAACTTACACCACTAGGTAATTCTGATGCTAATCAGTATTTGGATATGGCCTCTAAAAGTACGGAGCAAATGATTTCCATGGTAAATGATATGTTAAATATTTCTAGAGTAGAACAGGGAAAGCTGGAATTTAATATTGTCCCTGGGAAGATTGTTGAACTTGTTGAGGATGTGGTAAATTCCTTTATCCCGCAAGCAAATGAAAAGAATATTTACTTAAAACTGGATTTAGTGAATTGTGACAAAAATATGGAAGTTTTATATGACGAAGTGAAGTTAAAATCATGCTTTTTAAATTTGGTGAATAACGCAATCAAATTTACGGATAAAGGAGGTATTACGGTTAGGATTGAGAAAAAGGAAACGGAATTAAAGATTTCGGTAATTGATAGTGGCGTAGGTTTAAGCAAAGATGAAATCTCCAAGCTTTTTACAAAATTTGGAAGAGTGGAGAACTCTTATAAGAAGATGGCTATATCTGGAGGAACGGGTTTGGGTTTATATGCAGTAAAGATATTTGTGGAGGCCATGGGAGGTTCAGTTGGATGCTTTTCTGAAGGTGACTATAAGGGGAGTACTTTTTGGGTAGTTTTGCCTGTTTAAGGTTTTTATGTCAAAAAAAATCACAACTAAGAAAATACTTTTAACAGGCTTTTTTGTAAACCTGCTCGACATTTCCTTAAGCCTACTTGCCCTCCTCCTCACAGGAAGTGTGGTCATGCTTGCAGAAACCCTCCAAGGAATTGTTGATACCGCCTCGGCTACTTTCCTCCTTGTAGGCTTAAATCGTTCCAATAAACGGGCGGATAAAAAGCATCCTTTTGGGTATGGCAGGGAAATGTATTTTTGGGTTTTAATCACATCCATTGTTATGGCAACAGCATTATCTGGGCTTTCCATTTATTCTGGCGTGACTCGTTTTCTAAATCCGCAACCAATTGAGAACATTCATATTGCACTTATCATTTTGGGAGTTGCGGTTGTTAGTAATGGCTATTCTTTTTGTCTAAATTATAAGGGCCTCTTTTTGCAGAAAGGTAAATCTATACGGGATCAGTATCGGGACTCACTTTTAGTTGACCTAAAGACTTCCCTGATCTTGGATTTAATTGGCACTTTGGCAGCATTAGTTGGAATTCTGGCTCTATTGATTTATATCCTTACGGGCAACCCCCAATTTGATGCTATTGGCGCCATTTTAATTGGTGTGTTAATAATGGTTTTTGCTCGGGGCATCATCCTTTCGGTTAAGGATTTGCTTATTGGATTAAGTATTTCCGACTCTCAGAAAGAAAAAATTAAGGAAGCAGTCCTAGAACAGCCAGAGGTTTTAGAAGTGCTTGATTTAAAAGGCACAATTATTGGTCCAGAAAAATTATTGGTAAATTTGGAAGTGCATGTTAGAAACGGCTTAACAACGGATGAGATTGAGCGCCTAATGGATAGGATTAAGGTTGAAATAAATGAAGCCCTTCCCGATGTGGCGCATGTGCAAATTGAGTTGGAAACGCCTTAATTAAGCTTTAAAGGTTACAACAGCTTTTCTACTTGATATACTTTTTCCATGAGGATTTTAAGATTCTTGGAAAAATTTAAGTCTTTTTTAAAGAGCCACTTTCTTTTCTTAATTTTTACCCTTTTATATCTAGCTTTTTCCTTTTTAACCTACAAGGACTTTGGTGTTACATACGATGAAAAAGTAGAGTACGACGCGGGAAAGTATTTGCTTACTTATTATCAAACCCCAACTTCCTTGGATTATGTTTCAAATTTAGTAAACAAAAAGCCCGTTCATATTGAGCATAGGCACCTTCCGTTGTTTAGCGTTTATTCAAGAATTTATCCCGCCTTGGTTAATATTTTTAACCCAAATTATTATTTTGAGTGGTTCCATTTGCAAAACATGCTTTTTGGATGGTCTCTGTTCTTGTTTTCTTATGTACTCTTTTATTTGCATTACAAAAGTGGAAAAAAGGCTATTCTTGCTCCCCTATTTATTGCTTTTTCCCCTTATTTATTGGGGCATATTCCCGCAAATCCAAAGGATATTCCTTTTGCTACAATTTTCCTTTTGGGAGCTTTGGAAATTTACTTTTTTAGAACTCGTAAGAAAAATGAGCTTTTGGAAATTTTAGTTTTAGGCGTAATTTTTGGGCTTGCACAAAGTCAAAGAGTTGTTGGGTTAACTTTATTGATGGTCTATTTTTTCCTAGGAATTTCCGATTTTCTTCCCTTTAAAAAGCACAATATTCAAGCCTTTTTTAACTTTTGCCTTAAATCCCTTTTAATTTTTATTGTTTCTCTTATCATTTGGATTATTGCCCTCCCCTTCCTTGGTGCAAATCTTCCCCTTAATTTTTATGGGCTTTTGGTTAATGCTGCTGGATATGCCGATTGGAATCACGAGATTATTTATTTTGGAGAATATTTAAGAAAATCTGAAAGACCTTGGCATTACTTATTTGTTTATTTGGGTATAAAGATGCCTTTATTTAGCTTATTTCCTCTTTTGGCGGGCATGCTTCTTATGTTGAAAAGAAAGCTTAAATATCAAAAAGATCATCCCTTGGTTTTACTAACAATCCTTTGTCTTTTAAATTTTGCAATTTATTTGGCAATAAAACCCGTTGTTTACAATGGAATTAGGCACTTTTTGTATTTAGTTGTTCTAGTAACTTTAATTTCTGGGTTTTTCTTTTTGGATGTTTTTAAAACATTAAATTTTCACATCTGCAAGATTGTAGTTGCAGTTGTAGGTATTTACTTTATGTTCACCGCCTATCGGATGGTACATTTGCATCCCTACGAATACATTTATTTTAACGAATTAACAGGCGGTTTAAAAAATGTTTCAGGAAATTTTGATGTTGACTATTGGGGAGCTGCCTACAAGGAAGCTGCTGAGTATGTAAGAGATTTTGCAGTTTCTCACGAGGTAGAAGATTTAAAAGTATATTCTTGTGATAGCAAGTTTCCAGTTGTTTACTATTCACAATTTAAGTTTGGACTAGTGGATGGCGCGGAAGATGCCAATATTATAATTTGTGACACGCACAAGGACAAGCTAAAAGGTTTTGAGGAAATATATCCTTTGATAACCAGCATAAATCGGGAAGGTGTGCCAATCTTTAATATAAGGAGTTCCCTGCCTTTAAACTAATCCTGCTATTGACAAGTATTACAAATACATGTAATACTTGTAATATGTCAAGTGATACCAAACAAAGAGTAACCATATTTATTAACCCATCCATTGCCACACAAGCCAGAGCACAGGCAGTAGTTGAAAATTTAACTTTAACGGCCCTTATTGAAAAAGCCCTTCTCAACTATTTACCAAAAGAAACCATCATAAAAAAAGTTGACATTAGAGATCAGATAGACAGAAAATAAAGCATAGAATTGTTTTTAGCTAAAGCGTATTGATTTTAACCGAAAGCAGGTGATAAAAATGACAGAAATAATTAAAGAGACAGTAACTACCCAAGGACATGAGGATACAACAATGTTAAATAATCCTACAGGTAAAGAAAGTAACCCAGTAATGGCTACACAAGTGCAAACTGCTGCTACAAGTTCCCAGACTATAGAATATTTAATCTACTTTGGTTTTGGAATTCTTGAAGCATTACTAGCCTTCCGCTTAGTCTTTAAGTTGGCCGCTGCAAGTAGTGCAAGTGCTTTCGTCAACTTCATCTACGGCATAACAGGTATTTTCATCTTACCTTTTGAAGGTATATTTAGTAGAGGAATATCAGAGGGGTTGGAGGCTAACTCAATTTTTGAACCCGCTACAATAGTGGCTTTGTTCGCATATGCCTTTGCAGCCTGGGGAATAGTTAAGCTAGTCCAAATCCTTTCAGGAGAGAAGCAGCAAGGCTAAAAGCTAGCTGTTAGTTAGTTGGTTAGTCGTATTTATTGCTAGTTTTAAACTGTACTGGAGGTGATTTAAGTGAGTATTATTTACTGGATCGTTTTTGGATTAATTGTTGGAGGTATTGCCAATTTTATTTCCCCGAGTTCGAGTGGGGGCATAGTGGGATCAATTATCCTTGGAATTATTGGGGCTATTGTAGGTGGATTTTTGGGACAAAAGCTCTTTGGAGTGGATGTAACGGGATTTAACCTACCTTCCATTGTAATTGCGGTTATAGGGGCGCTGTTTGTGCTTTTTATAGCTAGATTATTCTAAGTGATGTGTGGTTTGACAAATAAGCCAAAATAGACCTTACTTTTCCTACTGCAGGAGGAAAGGAGGTTTGGAGAATTCTTCTGAAATTTGCTTTAACATTTTCAATATGTATACTTTCTATAACAAATAATTCCTCATGTGTGGGTCTCCGGAATGGTCACCCTATATAGCACATGAGGTTTTGTCTTTTGTTATTTGTTATTCAAAAAAACGCCTTTATTCATAAAAATATAAGCCCTATATAAAGAGGTGAATTTGAGGGTTTTCATTCTCAAGGACATGCCTCACAATACATTTTATATCTTATTACTTTGAAGTATCAATGACGCCAATTTCTCCCTATCCACAAGCCGTATGTGATTTTCCTCTGCAAGAACCCTCGCATTAGAAGTAAAACGGCTATTGGTTACTACCATAGCTTCCGTGGCATTGTAATGAGCTTTAGCTGCGGTTACCTCTTGAATTGCCTTGACAGTAACAGGACTTCTCCAACATTTGGCCTGAACCGCAGTTCTAATGTTATCCTTTTCAATTGTTAAATCCGCGCCATAATCTGCCATTCTTCCAGTTACTTCCACTTTGTATCCCAGTTTAATAAAAAGTTGCTTCAGGAAGATTTCAAAGTCAGTTCCATACATTTTGACTATTTCAAAAAGACCTGATTTTTTTATTTTATGTAATCGATGGATTGCTAGAAAAATTTTGAAGGTTGCTATGCTTATTATGGGTAGCCAGAGATACCAGAAATTTAGGAAAAAGGAAAAAAATGTTTCCACTAATGTGCTGGTTAATACTTCGATTACTTCTGTATATAAATTTGTTTGCATTAAATAATTGGTTTCCTCATTGTTTGGTTAAATTTTCTGAAAACTCAATATAATTATCACAGGGATCTTTAATTATTGTTATTGCCCTTCCTTTTAGATTTTCGTATTCTCTAAAGGGTTCAATGTCGTGTTCTTTAAGTTTTTTTGCTATTTCTTTTAGGTTTCTCAATCTCATACCTAAATAGATTTTATCTCCCTTTTTATTTGTTCTATTTTCTGAGAGAGAAATTGTTACATTTTTATATTCAAAAACGCCTCTTAATAAGGGATTTCCAGTAATGGATAGACTTACTTTGTTATAAAAATCGGAGCATTTGTCTAACTCGTTTACAACGATATTCAGATGTATTTTTGATTGGGAGGTTTCTGGATCTTCTATAAATATATCTATGTGGGGTGATTCTTTCATGGTTTAATTGTCCAAATTATTGACATATTCAAATATCTCCTCAGCTATAGATGCTGGACTCTTTTTTGATGTATCTATTATTCTTGCTCTCTTATATTTGTATGTAAAATAAGTATCTAAATTCTTTTCAACCTTTTCTTGGCTAATTGGCTGTTTTGCATGTTCTGCTTTTGGTCTATTAAGTATTCGGCTTAGAAGTACTTCTCTAGGGGCTTCCAATTGGAAAATAAATATAGGTATGTCTAATTCCTTTGTTTTTCTTATATACGGCTCTAAAAATTCACTTTTCATGAAGCCTTGTTCTACACAAACATTTAAACCTTTATCCAAAGCTTTGAAAGTTAAAGAAGCTACTAAACCTGCTACGACTTCGTTCTCCGCAGAAGTTCTTGAATAGCCTGAAATAGTGAATTTTATTTTGTCAAAACCTGTGAAGAGTGTCTTATCTAATTTTTCGAAAAGGAGTTTTGATACAGTAGTTTTTCCACCACCCATTGGTCCATCCAATATTAGTAAAAACTGTTTATTCATTTTCAGATTTAATAAACTCAATTTTATTCCCATCAGGGTCAAGCACACTAAATGAAGTTGCCCAAGGTTGTATAGTTAGTTCTTTATAGATTTCCACATTTGCATCAATAGCTTTTTGGTACCAATTCTCAATATTTTTAACTTCCACAAAGATTGTCCCATGGCCACCTATTTCCCTTGCTTTATCACCGACCTTAATCCCTAACCTAGTTGAGTCAGAAAACTTTAAGGATAAAAATTTATCTGGGGCTTCTCTGTCAATAGTTAGTCCTAAAAAGTCTATATAAAAGGGTTTTAATGGCGTCAAATCCTTAGAATAGAAAATTGCTGAATGGAATTTCATGCCTTAATTGTACATTATTTTGTGTGAGGATTTTTTGGCTGGGGATTTTATATGCTGTTTGTGGCTATCGGTGGACTGCCTCAGAAATATCTGTATGTTCGTGATAATCAATAATGTTACCTAAAGAGTCATATTCTATTGATTGGTGGTATTTAGAGGTTTTATTTGGATGTGTTCTGTCAATAATAATTTTCTGATCTGTTTGATTATTTCTCTCTCCTGATAATCTTCTATACCACTTGAAGTGGTTTAGAATAAAGCCTCCAATACCTCTCAATTTTAGTTCTAGTCGGTTTTCAGAAACGGTAACTTGGTCAGATACACTGATTTTTAAATCCGCATTTGTTATTTTCTCCATTTTTTTGGTCGAGCCTGTCGATTAAGAAACTTGAATAAGCTACCTAACGAGGGCTTGCAACTGCCTTCTAACAGATTCATCTCTCTTTGTCTTTTCTGCCAATTCAATTTTTTGGTCCAGTATCAGCTCGACCGATAATTTAAGAGGTGGAAAATATTCAAGACACTCCTTTTCGGTCAGATTGTGAATTCCATCACTCAATAAAGAGTATATATATTTCATTTTAGATAGTTGACTAGGTAGATATTTTTCTAGTAACTCTACTTTTTTGTTCATTCTAAGTTTCATAAAATTAGATCTTTCTGTTGTAATATCCTGCATATTATCTTTGTATGCTTGTATTACTAGATCTTCAAATAATCTGCGCAAGTATATTAGTGACCCCGCTCCAGCGCCATGGGTAGCGAGGCCGATAGATTTTTTAAATTCGGATAACTGCTCTTTTTCAAGTAATTTGTCGTATTTCTTTCCCAGGGCTGCAAATTGGATATCCGCTAGTGAAGGATTTTGGCCAATTTTAACTACGCTGTTATCCCCTTCAAAGACTATAAATGTGAGGATAGTATCCTCATCTCTTTTACATATAAGCGTCACAAGATGGAAGTCGTAGTGAAAACCGCCATAACTTCCCAGCCTACAATCAGAGATTTTAAAAGTGGTTTCGTATTTTTGAATTGGGTTATATCCATCAACATCCCCCTTAAAAATATCCCCATTTACTCCTTCATGTTCAATTGTTGCATATAAAGGCGTATCGAAATAAAATTCATGAACACTTATTTTATTTTTTTGACTTTCTTTATTATCTTTACTCATATATATATATCTTGAAAATATTCTATTGGTCTTTGTGGTCTCCTAAGTACCTATTCTGGCTGAGCATGTCGATCTAGAACCCTTTTTATTCTCTAGGATGTAAATGAGACAAATGAGACAAATGAGACAGTATAAAAAAGGAATGTCTCAAATTCCTATATAACACTGATATAATGATACGCATGGGAATATCTTATAGAAATAAAAAGGAATATGCTGTTTTTGCAATGCGTAGAAGCGGTCATCACGCTATTATGGAATGGGTTATGGCAAATACCCTAGGCAAACATTGTTTTTTAAATGATTGTGACCTTGTTGGAAATCCCTTTGAAACTTATAAGGGTGGAAAGCAAGAAGCAGAAGACCCCAAGAGCACAAAAGACCCTATAGTAGATAAAGGCTTACTAATATATAACTTTGAGGATATGTATTTTAATAAATTCTCTTATGAGGACTTAGCTATTAACCACGATGCTTGGTTAGGATCCACACAAGAATTTAATACATTACTAGTATTACGGGATCCATTTAATCTATTTGCTAGTAAATTTAAATGGTTTAGAGGGGAACATAGAAAAGAATGGAAGCCCAGTTTAGAAGAGTTTAAAGATACCCCCAATTTATGGATAGCCTACGCTAAGGAATATCTTGGGATAACAAATATCCTAAAAGACAAAATAGCCTTAAATTATAACGAGTGGTTTGAAAGCGATGAAAATAAGAAAAATATTTATGGGATGAGTAGTTGCATTAATATTAGC
>CAZHSR010000001.1:0-13885 GCA_964535155.1 uncultured Candidatus Saccharibacteria bacterium | reverse complement strand
AAGGGGTACAGGAAAGTTGCCAAGTATGGTGCAAACACATGGGGAGATTCTTTTGACAACCTAAATTTTGAAAACAAAGCTAATGAAATGAATGTCTTTGAACGTTGGAAGTCCTATAAAGATGACCCCGAATATAGAGGCATGTTGGATAATTCAGAGCTATTGGAATTGGCTAAGAAAATTTACCCTACACTCACAAGAGAGTTCGTAGAATATATTAGGAAATAACAATGAAGATAGCGTTGATTTCAGCAAGAGCAGACCCTTATATACCTCCTGTAGATGTTCACGGAGGGACTGTCGTGATGTTGAATTTGATTAACTCATTAAATAGATTAGGACACCAGGTTGATATTTTTACTAGACTTGATAAAGATACGAATACTGAATCTCCAGAGAGACGTTTTCGTGCGAAAAGACAAGTTGAAGAAGGTGGCGCTGAAGTACAAATTGATAAAAATATACGTATATACCGAGTTCCATACGAATCCTCTGGTAAAGAAACTAATATATGGGAGATACAACTTAATGAATCAGCAACATTCTTAAATGCAATTGAAAACAGATTAGCTACAGGTAACTATGATGTTATACATTACTTTCATTTAGCTTCAGTATCTGGTTGGTACAAGAAACATAACAGTATCCCATTTTTAGAGAAAAGCACTTTTAGCCCTTTATTTTTAGCGGTTGGCAGAAAATTTGAAACATTACCAAAAGAAAAGATTGATACTGAAAGAAGAATACTAAACGATATTCCAATAATTAGCAGTCAATCTACCGGGGAGGCTGAAAAAATAATTAAACTTCATAATGTATCAAAAGATAAGATTTCAATTACCCCTCTGGGAGTAGATTTATCTATTTTTTACCCTAAGAAAGACTTCTATTCCATTTTACAAAGGGACATAGTTCTTATTACAAGTCCTAACAACATAAAGCCCCAAAAGAAACAACTAGATGTAGTTAAAGTTATTGGTAATTTAAAAAACAGAGGCATACCTGTAAAAGGTATTTTTGTGGGTAACGTTGGTGATTCAAAATATCTGGAAGAGATAAAAGAATACTTAGATAAAAACGCACTGTATTATACAAATTATGAGGGACATTTCAGTACCGAATCCTTTACCTTGGTGGATTCTGATATTATTTTCATACCATCTCAAAGTGAAAAAATTCTAGCAGATATTATACGTTCGTGTGATATAGCTATGTTCCCGTCTACAGATGAAGGATTTAGCCTATTAAACCTTAACTGTCTCGCTTGTGGCACTGTTACTATATGTACAAATAGCAGTGAATATTCTTCTTACCTTCAACCCAACAAAAATTCTATAGCAATAGATATATCTCAATCATGGGAGAATTTTGCAGAAAACGCCTATATGTTGTGTACCAATAAAGAAAATATCGTTGAATTATCAATCAACGCCTCTGCAAGCGCTCAAAAGTTCACATGGGATGATTTTGTAATAAATCAGGTTAGGGTATATAAAAGCTTATGCAGTTAAAGATGTTGATAATATCATCACTTCAAGAAAACACTCCTCCATTAGGTTATGGTGGTACAGAAAGATTTGTTCATTATTTTGCTGAGGAACTGGTTAAAAAAGGCCATCATATTACAGTAGCTTGTAAAAATGGATCTGTGGGAGGTAGTTATAGTAAATTAGAATTGGATTATGGCAATCCAGATGTTGGATCATTGCTAGCTAATATTGAACAAAATGGATATAACCTTATTCATTTAAACACAAAGATTCCCTCGATAATAAATGCTTTATCTGAGATAAGAATTCCCATTGTTGTTACATTACATAATAATTTTAGAAAGAATAGCGGTTGGGTATCGGTAATAAAGAAGGATTATTCAAACTTTCACTTCACAGTAATTAGTAACTCTCTAAAGGAACGTGTAATAGACGCTCTTCAGTACAACAAAGTTGCTTTACCAAAGCATTCCATTACAAATCTTGGTTTTGGCATGAACGTTTCTTCGTATTTAGAAAAGTATAATTCAAACCTGGAGCGTAATTATCATCTTTATATCGGTGTAATAGCAAGATATAAGGGTGTTTTAGATATTGTAAAAGCTTTTATTGGTAGTAATGAAAAGCTAATATTGGCTGGTCCATATAACGGAAATGAGAATAAAGAATATTTTGAGGAAATTATGAATATTGTAAATAACAACGATAACATTTCATATTTCGGGGAAACTAAGAATGAAGATGAGAAGATAAAGTTAATAAACGGGGCACAGTCTCTTTTAGTAGCAACTGGATATGATGAACTTGAAAGTGATTGTTTTGAAGCTTTTGGGTTAGTAATGTTGGAAGCAAATTCGTTGGGAACTCCAGTAATAGGATACTCAAAAGGTAATGTGGAAGACTATATTGTTGACGGGGTAAATGGCTATAAATTTAATAATATTTTAGAGTTACCAGACTTAATCAAACGTTTAAAAGACAAAGATATAAAGGAAGGTTGTTTAGAATATGCTAAGAAGTTTGATATGAAAGACATCTCAAACAATTATATTGAATTTTTCAGCCATACTATTGCGGGTAATATTTAGAAAAAATACTTCTATAATCCAAATATAGAATACTTTCTCTTATCTTTGTTGGATCTAGTTGTTTTGGTGATTCATTAAAAGAAATTGAATTGGTTTTGTTACAAAAAGTTAGATGCCCTCCTTTTGTGTAGTGAGTGATAACGGTACGCCCACAAGACATTGCTTCTAAAGGTGCTATACCAAAGGGTTCACTCCATTGTTCCTTATCAATTCCTGCGAGAAATATAAAATACTTATAATCATTTAATATCCTTATTTTTTCTACATCATTGCATTCACCTACTATTTTAGCTTTATCGTAGGTTTTTAGCTTATGCATGAATATATCTTCGTATGGCTTCTCATCATCTGTAAACCATAAGGGACCATAAAAATCTATAGTAAGATTGTATTTAATTGCATACTCTAAACAAGCCAGTGGAGATTTATGTTGCCCTATTGAACCGATATAGGCTATATCTTTATTTCGTATCCCATTATAGTTTATAAATTTTTTGGTATCTATAGAGTTCGGCATATAAATAAAAGGTTTTTGGATATGTTCTTTAAATTGGTCTTCTTGTTCTTTCGATAGGATACCAAAGTTAAGATTTTTTAAGGTATTTATAAAGCTTAGTTTTTCAGAATAATTATTCTGAAGTATTACGTATATATTTTGAATATTCAACGAATCTAGAAACTGGAGTGCTGCTTGATCATATTTATAAACTAGTATGAATTTATACTTTTCAAACTGTAGCGTTTGTAAATCCTGATGATTATAGGTGTGATACTCGGAATCTTCCTTTGAAATTACTTCAACATCGTAACCATTATTTGAATAATACTCATAGGCAAGACTGACAATTCTCTCTATTCCCCCGTAGCCACTTGGTGGTGTTAAAAAATAATTTGTAGATATTAGTAATATTTTATCTTTCATAAAAGAAAAGAGTCCTGTACTCATTATAAAGCACAGGACTCCTGTAGGTCTCCTCTAGTAGATCAATCTTTCTAGAAAGAGTTCGCTGTGGGCGTATAGTTCCTTCTGACTCTCTGGGCTATGCACCAGATTATCCTTCACAATGTCCTTTGGAAATGGCACTATGTTAGATGTCGCATATCGGAACACACGCTTGAGGTAAGCAACCTGTCTCATCAGGGTGATTTCATTTCCAACATGGTTTGTTACATGCAGAAGTTTGTATTCTCCTGTGTTATTACAAACCACACCATCAAGATACGGTATTAGATCGGGTTTAACAGTCCTTGGAATTTCAAAGTATCCCTCAAAGATAGGATATACCACTTCGAAAAATTGACTGTCCACGGACTCAACTCGTGCCCTTAGGTGTGTTGGATGAAACTCAACACCAAAAGATTGCAAATATGCTAAGAATACTCCTCCTAGAACATTGCAATCTACTTCTCGACAGACTTGCGTTACCTTGGACATCTGTACGTGCTCCATACGTTGGGGAGGACACTCCGTTGGATATTTAGGATCTACAGTTTCGTTGCCAGTTTCAGTGCCCATTGCGAAGCCGTTTAGATACTGTAATAGCTCCGCAATGTTAGCTTTATCCGGTAGAAAAAGCGAATCCTTTACCCTAAAGATGTTTCCACCAATTAGTGTGGACGTACATGGTTTGAGTGCCACCATGGGCACCCGCTTGCTAAGCAGTAGATTTCTGCTCATGGCCACTCTCCTTATTCTATAGGTTGGATTTTCTAGTTGATGTTATAGATATTATGCGTGGTTGTCAACTTTTGTGTTACTTAAAATATTTGACAATATATCGAAATAAAGCTCACTTATACGTTCTATTTCAAAAGGTGTAGCTTTTTTTATGCATTCTACCTTCATATCTTTGTCTTGTAATTTATTTATAATTTTTTGAATATCATTTATATCATCAAATTTATAGCCATTTACGCCTTCTTCGATATAGGTCGTCATCACACCTTGGTTATACCCAATAATAGGTATTCCTGATGCATTCGCTTCAATCATGACAGTACCAAAGGCTTCGTGACAGTCTGGTTCTAACTTTGAATAACCTGTTGCAATTATTAAGGCTTTTGCTTTAGAAAATATTTCTATGCGCTCTTTATCTGTTCCAATTTCACCATAATAAGTAATGTTTGGACTTTTTCTAATTTCTTGAATTACTTCATCGCAATATGGAATGTTTTTTATTGGACCCACAACAAGTAATTTTTCGTCGAGATTTTGAAAAGCTTTAACTATTTCTAATACTGCTTTGTGCTTTCTAATTAATCCAAGATATACCGTATATTCTTTAGGATACTTATGTACTTGATTGTTGAGTACATATTTTAAATCTATACCTATCCATGAAGTAATAAATTTATCTTTATCGAAATCAATACTGTTTTTTATTAATACACTTTCAAAATATGTTTTTATGTAATCACTAACAAATGTAAAATAAATATTAGATTTATTTTGAGAAGCTCTAAGTATATCTAGCCATTGGGATGGTTCGCTGTAACTATGTATTGTATATACGATTGGTAAATTTAATTTTAATAACTCTGTGTGTATTTTTAGGTTATCAAAGTGTAAGTGAATGATATCTGGTTGCACTTGCTTAATAGTATCTAGTATATCTTTTTCGTACGTATCAAAATCAGTAGGAATTGTTTTATAGTTCCCGCCGTTCGATCCCTTTTTAGACATAACATATATTTCAACATATTCATGTTTTTCCAATATGTTGGTGCTTAACATATGTACAAATTTTTCTATGCTTCCAGATCCTGTTGGTGGAGTTAGTCTATAAAGACTTGAAACTTCTAGAATTCTCACTTCAGAGATCTCCTAGTGTGAATTATATTTGTTAAATAATTACCAAATCCGACCGCTCTTTTTCCATACATTCTAAATATTTTATCTATGTTTTTTAATATTTCTATTATCGTATCCAGCTCAGCTTGTGTAAGCTTGGAAAGATCCTCATATGTGGTAAGCTTTTCTTGAATATCTATATACGGGTTTGTTAGTGCGGATACTTCTGAACCATTTTTTATCTTTAGATCCCTATATTGCTCCCATATTTCTGTAAGTAATTCGGATATTTCGATGTTAGTTACCACATCTTTTAACAATAATTCCGATAATCTAGTATTTTCTTCTAATTGAGAATGCATGGTAGTTATTATACCGCGATTTTATTTATTGTTTGAAAGGAAAAAAGTTGGTTGGTCTGGATTTTCCATATATCTAATTATGGCTTCTTTTGCTTGTGGAGGGATAAAGTTAGATTCCACAATTTTATTAATATCAAGCCATTCAACGTAATACTGATCCTTTTCATTCATTCTTTCTCCCTCAGGACCTCCAAGTTTAAGTTCCGTTTCATCTGTTTCGCAAACAAAGTAAAATGCTATTCTGGTCTCTGTGTCAATCAAAAAAGCTAATTTACCTACTGTTACATTAATTCCAAATTCTTCTAATACTTCCCGTTTACAGGTTTCTTCAATAGTTTCACCTTTTTCCCATGTTCCGCCTGGCAATGTGTAAAAGTCTTCTCCGTTGAATATTTGATGCATTAACAGTACCTTTTTATCTTTTATAACCAAGGCACCTGCCCTAAATCCTTGGGATCTATTTTGTAGTATTGTGTCGTAATGCTTTGGCATATGTTTCATTATAGCAGGGTTTTTTGTTATAGAAACCACTATATAGGATATAATCAAAGTATATGAAATATGCAGTTGTAACTGGGGCATCTAGTGGTATCGGAAAAGCAATAGCTACAAAGTTGGCTAGAGAGGGATATTTTGTATTTATCACCTACAAATCTAACCTGAAAGGTGCTAATGAAACTCTACAATTAGTAAAAGCTGTTTCGGACGGTATGAGTTTATGTCTAGATTTACAGAGTTCCGAAAGTATTCAACAGTTTATTAAAGATGTTCACACCACAACAAAAAATCTGGAAGTTTTAGTTAATAATGCGGCTATCACGGGAGATCTAGTTGACTATTTCTCGGCAAGCTTTGACGATATAGCGCAAGTAGTAAATACAAATATTACTGGTACATTTTTCTTAACACAAAAGCTAATACCTTTGCTAAAAGAGTCTCAAGCTTCTTGTATAATTAACATTGGATCTATCAAAGGTGAGGTTGCAGGTAATTCTACAGTTGTTTATGGGGCTACAAAATCAGCTTTAATAAATTTTACAAAAACATTGGCTAAGGTTTTACCATCAAATATTAGATCAGAAATATTAAATTTAGGCTATGTAAAAACAGAGAGATACGACCAATTCAATGAAGAGACCTTAAACGACATGTTATCTAAGATTCCAAATCGTAAATTCACTACGCCAGAGGAAGTAGCTGAGGTGGTTTATAGAATAGTTGCTCGATAGAGTAAATCTGTTCTAATCGCTTTTCTTTTTTGATATTTACATGTATTAGAAAAGAATTGTGGCTTACCTATTGTTATTTATTCCTAATGAAATTTCTAGGTAGCTAACATAATTTTTTAGATTTTGAATTAACTCGTCAAAAAGAACTATATCGATATTATTATACGTAGTTTTTAACTTCTTAATTTCTTTTTCTAATCTAGATGTGAGTGCGTCGTCGGTACTCTCCGCGGTTATGTGATCTCGAGAAGAAATAATTAATATACCTCTGGGACGATAAATTTTGTCGTTTTCTATCAAAGATTTTGTGTATTCGTTTTCAATACTAGATGTATTGATATTTTCTGCTTTAAGATCCATGTACTTGTTTAACTGGAAAATAGACTTGTTTAATTCGTGCGATGGGTAATATGAATCTCTTCCATTTTCCTTTCTAAACAATATTGTCCTATGTGTTTTAATTTCAATTATGTCTATGTTGTTATAAATGTCTACGGCTAGGAAATCTGGCCTTGTTTCTTTCTCATACCCCTCCATTGTTTTAAATACTACCTGGGAATAAAACTCTTTATAATTCATTAACAGCACTCTTAGGTAGCGATCAAAATATAGCTGCCAACATGATTCTAAACTTTTTCTTTCTTCACCAAATACTTTTTTTGAAAATGCTTTAAGTTTAGTTTTGTTTCCCGTAAGCTCCAAAAGTTCAGTACCAACATTAATAATTTCTTTAATACTTTCTTTATACAAAGGTAAAGTCTCTTTGATAGTTAATTGGTATGCACCATCTCTAATCTGATCATCCATAAAATTTCTGATAAATGTTCTGTCGCCCTTACTTAATGCTATATACTTGCCTTCAAAACCTTTCACGACATATCCAACATTCGCAAATATTGCAGAGGTATCAACTTTACTGCTATCTTTTAGGCTAAATTTATCTCGAACTATTTTAGAAGTTTTCAATTTTATCATTCTTACTTTATTCAAATGATCGAGGTAGTTATCGAATTTCTTGGTATCTATTATTACAACATCATCAACACGATATTCTGAAGGAATATTACTTAAGAAGCTTATATGTTTTTTCTGGATTTCCTGCAGTTCGGCAAACTCTTTCAGTTCTTTTTTAAGTGTAAAGTTTTCAAACGAAAAATATTTATCTAGTTTATCTAATGAAGCTTTGTCTAATACTGCTGTGATGAAATAGTCATCTCTTTGTTTGACTTCATCTATTGTGTTTCTTTCACCATCGTGAAAAATGCTGTCTTTTTGATGTACATTATAAAGTTTAACAACTATACAGTTATCATCCTGCAAAACAACAGGGTCTTCTTTTCTATTTTTCTTAAACAGATCAATTTTTTCGTTAAGTTGACTTATGGTCATATTTAAAAATACCCATACTCATAACAAGCATGGGCAGTACTTTACTATATACATTTTATCACTCTTCTGTATCGAGTGTTACTAATTTTTTGAAGAACTTGTAGTTACGGTAATCTTTGGTGTTGCTCTTGGAATTTCAGGGTATTTGTCTAGGAACGGCTTGTTTTCTTTTTTGAGGTACACACTACAATAAATCTGTCCTAAATGGTTCTTAAGCTCCCTTACTTTTAAAAATCCCTGTCTAGTAAGCTTATCTCTTGTAGCAGGATGTACTCCATATTTATCCTTAAATTCCCAATCACTAATCCATTGCTTATCCTTATCGTACATGTGCATTAAATCTTTAGGGACTACTCCTGCTTTCATGTTTTCCCAGCAGTTAGAACACCTTATGCCTTCTAAATTCCACCATATTTTATTCCCTTCGTGGGATCCTCCACAAATCCCACAACTATAGCCACTTCCATCAGATGCGTCTAAGTAAAACCCTTCGGGTTCTTTTTCTAGTCTTCTTGTCCTAACGTTTTTTACTCCTTGCCATTTTCCTGACATTCTAGCCATCTGAACAACATTGTGTGAACTGTATTTGAATAGTTTATCTGGATCTACTTTTTTCTTCGGCTTTTGATCCTCTTGTTTTCCAACGAGTTTTAATATGTCTTCTTCTCTTTCGTAGCCTTTTAATCTACCCTCGAGGTATCCAAGTCTATAAGAAATGCTGTTATTTATTAATCTCCAGTTAGTATCTTTTACGGAGTTCTCAATTGCTTTTTCAAGGTCTTGGATACTTTGCCTACTGGATCGATCCGAGTTTTCATCTTGTAATGTGAAAGGTACAGTTACATATATATCAATTATGGGTTTTTCTAGATTAAGTTTAATAAACTTTGTATTCTCTAAAGCTTTATTTAGTATTTTTTCTAGATCAACAATAGTTGTTTTCTTTAGTTGGAGCGATCTTTCATAATACTTATTATCGTACTTAGCTAGTTCTTCTTCATAAGCAACTTCTGCTACTTCCATTGCTTCAAATAGTTCTACGTATTCCTTTCCATCTTTATCATTGAAACAAAACTCATCTCTATATTTTTCTAAAAGCTCTTTGTCTTCTTGTTCTTTTTTCTCGCGTTCTAATCTGCTCTTTCCAAAATCTTCGGTTCTTACATCTTTGTAATTACAGGATTTGCACTTAGTTGTGAAAGTATAGATTTCTCCTTTATGTTTTGATGTTACAGTTGTTTCTGTATTACATTTGGGACATAAATCAGGTTTGGACTCTCTTATCTGCCCATCTTCATAAATACCATACCTTTTATCACATTTAGAACACTCCATAAAAAACAATACTCGCTCGGGCTCGTTATCTATGTAGTTAATTAGTGTTTTAAAAGTACTTTTTGTCTGTGAATTGCATTTTGGGCAGTAGTAAATAGGCTCTATGGCATTATCGTACCTATACTGGTAGTTTGTATCTCTTTCAACCCACTCTCTAATTGTTTCGTCTTTATCTTTGTATCTGTTTGTTTTTGTAGATAATAATTCCCAATGTAAAAAATATGAGAATCCTTTGTATTTTTCTTCTTTTGGTAAATCTTTAATTGCTTTGTTATTGAATTGTTCTTTGTAAGCTTTTTGGTAGAAACGGACAATATCTAGACAGCGGTTAATGGTAAATAGGTCATATAAGTCAATATAGTACTGATCATTTTTGAGGTATTTTTCACCCTCTTGATGCTTCGCCACATTTATATTTTACAACACTATAGTGTTTCTAGAAGTATTTTGTAATGTTCTGGAAAAGTAGTTTCAATCAGTTCCATCAAATATCTAACATTTTTCTCGCATTCTGGAATTAGTGATGGGTCAAAGCCTTTGCCGGTAATGTGTGAGTTATCATTAGTGAACTTGTTCAATGATGTTAGTTTTTTTTCATCAAATACAGATTTTAGTAAATCAAGTTTTTTGTGCTTGTTTAGACTATTTGGAACTCTAAACATCAGAAATGTATCTAATACTTTCCTAGCAATGTTAGGAATATGATATACGGACTCTATTTCACCAGTTGATTTGAAATCATATAGTTTTTTGAATAAATAATGATATTCACTCTCATAGTTTTTTAGTGTTGGGTCTAGTTCATCAATCTCTGCTACTCTCTGTGAATTCAGCATTGGATTTTTAATCATATAAGATTGCGTATCTCTTTCGTTATATGGGTATAACCAGTTTAGTAATAATCTTAAAAAATCGAAGTTATGCGTAAAGATAAAAACTTGTTTTGCATCCTTTACTGAACTTTTGAGGAAGGAGAAAGCTTGATAAATAGAATTGCTATCCAAACTTGAAACAGGATCATCTATAACAACTATACCTTCATCAATATTAAAATCTTGATCTTTTAAGTGAACAATAAAATAGGCAAAGGCTATTGCTGTTTTTTCACCTTCACTTAGATGTTTTGCTATAGTAGTGCCCCTCTTAATTAGATAGCCGTCTCCCACTGGTTCAAAACTGATATCGTTGCGACCCAAAAATTGATGAATATTTCTGTTTAGTTGCTGCCGCGCACTTTCTGGAGAAGTAATTTTAGATTTGTTTTCAGCAATAGAGGTTTTTAAAGTATCTATTTCCTTTTCAATTTCATTGATATCTTTAGTCATTGTTTTAGAGTCTTGAACTATAACGTTGATGTCATCCTTTATAGTCGAAAGATAATGTGTTTCCAATACGGTTTCTGCTGTCTTTTTCTCAGCGATAAAGTTTGAAGTCTTATCATTATGCTTTGAAATAACGTCGTTTAATTCTATGAGTGACCCTGATACTAGACTATATTCTGGTTTGGCGGGAGGTATGACTTCAATATTTACCTTATGTTTCTTATCTTCAAGTGTAGTTAAAACATCCTTTAATTGGGTAATTAAATCTGAAATGTTCTGTTTTAACTCCTTATTCTTGGTTCTATAGCTATCCTGTAGTTCTTCGTATAAATTTGCCTTATCTGGCGTCTGAAGATTTTCTAAGACGTTAATAAAATTTTTAATACTTGAGATACTTTCATTCAGGTTGTCTTTTAAAATACTATCTTCTTTATTAAAATGGGCGTTTAATTCTTCGAATCTGTTTTCAGGTATCTCGCTGTTACAAAATTCACATACTTTTGTCGTAGAGCTCCTGTGTATTTTTAAGCCTTCTTCAACCCAGTCGGAAATACTCTTATTTTCTCTCAATCTTTCGATTGATTTGCTTAGAATTTTTGTATTCAGCAGGTTTTTTGCTTGAGAATAATATTTATCTATTAGAGTTTGGTCAAAATTAATTTCCTTTGGTGGATTTTCTTCATTGTCAGTTTTTAAAGCAACCTTGATTATTACCTTATCAATTTTTGGTTTTTCCAGTTGTTTTAAAGATGTTTGATTTGTTCTTAATTCATCTGCGCTCAATTCTTTCTTTGATTTCAGTGCTTCAAAGGCATCTATAGCATTTCTTCTATCATATCTACGAGTTGCTTCTCCAGAGGCATTTGCACTAATCGTACGAGCAATCTCAGTAAACTTTGCTTCATACTGATTTTTTAAAGAGGTATTAGCATCCTTTAGTATTTTAAGTTCCTCTTTTTTTGTTTCTAAGGTTGCCTCATCAGACTTTATTTGCTCTATCAGTGCATTATTTTCTTCACCAAGTATAAATATTGGATTTGCTTTGCAATTCTGCAGCTGCACATTTGCATTTATGTAGTCTTCATTAAATACCCGAATTTTAAGATTAGAGTCTATGCCCATGGTAATATCTCCTGTGGAAGACTCAACTGTGTACTCAACTTCTTCATAGTCACTATTTACCCCAGTTCTCAAGATATCTAACAATTTTGTTAGAGTTGTCTTACCAGAGCCATTCCAACCATAAAATAAGTTGTACCTTTTGAACTCTGGTAATGTATTATCCCACTGATAGTTTGAAAATATTCCAAGGTTTTTTAATTTCTTTATTTTTTTTATTGTCAAGATAAATTCCTTAATACTCTTAATATCTTTATCATCGCAAAAGTATCCAAAGTACAATACTTAAGCAGATCCTCAATGATCTTTTCTCTATTACTCAGATTTTTACTCTCTAATATTGTTTGTGTCCACATCCTACGGGCTTTCAAGCCATCTGAAACATCCATTTCTTTATAACTAAGCTCCGGAACTAGTACAGGTAAAACCGTTTTAATCGAAGCACTACCAAAGAAATCTTTATCTACAAACCACATTTCAGAAAATGGAGTCATTAAGTCAATAATTCGATTATTAAAATTACTTAAAAATTCTTTATATTCTGGGTACATATTTGCCATTCGATCGTTACAAGATTTTTCATAAGTCATATTCCAAGTTAGTATTGTTCCTGTATCTCCCACATCTTCTCGTAACTTCTTAAGTAGGTTAGGCATTGGATTGGAATTTTCCAAATGTAGATATTCAGTATGACGTATTTCAGCATCTGGAGAGTCCAATATATGAAGTGAATATTGGAATGGATAATCTTTGTAAGGGTTCATTCCATCAAAAGGTGGAATTATTGATGATAAGGTTTCGTAGTCAAAGAAATAAAGTGGATATTGGAATGAATCTAAAAATTCTTTAATTTTATCTTTTAAAATCACTCTTTCACCCAATTTTGTAGTTTTTATTTGCATTAATTGCTTTTCTCTTAGGGCCAATTCTTCTGGTACGTCACTAATGATTGTTATACCCATATCCTCTAATTTCCTTAGTTGTTCTTGGTTTGGAAACGCAAGATTATAGATACTGTATTCATCTAGATCAGGATTTAAGTGATAAAAAACATCCATCCACTCCGTAAACCATGTAGTACCAGTAACACCAAGTGGATTGGCATATCTTGGAGAGAGATTGGGCATTGCAGATGAGCCTAATATTTCAAATGCTTCTTTTACTTTTTGTGTAGTAATTTCAAGTAGTTCTTTTACTTCAGTTGTTACATCCGTTTCAGTTATTAGTTGTTTAGGGTCTATATCCCCTTGTCTAACATATTCATTATTCACATGCATTACTGAAACAGCATCGATCTTTAGTCCGTATTGTTCTAAAACGTAAACTTGAAATGCTAAATCGTATTCGTGTTCTGGTTTTACCTTGGTGCTACTCTTTATTTCAATCAATTTATAAGATTTATCGTCAATCTTTGTTAAAACATCGACAATACATGTAAGGTTATTTGCTTCAAATCGTCCTTGTAAGATCGTTTCAGCTTCTACAAGTGCTACCTCAGTTCGTTGGGGTAAGCTACTGTATTCATCATAATTATTGAAACCAAGTTTTACTGCGCTTGGAAAAAGTTGTTCTGCATAAGTTTCGAAATCATGTCCAGCATCAAATTGAGCTTGAGTATTTTCATCAACAACTGGAAGTTTGTTTTTTTGGTATTTCTTTAACCACAACCACGCTGGATGCTTTAAAAACATCATGTATTCGGATTTGGTTAAAGTCATCTTTCCCATAAGACTATTATAACTTGCAAAGCCTAAATCTAG